>NZ_JBBAKG010000015.1:0-87969 GCF_040403615.1 Haliscomenobacter sp.
CAGTAGAGTAGAGAGAAGCGGCGTTGCCGCTTCTCCCCCTCGTCAATCCGTACGTGCGGTTTTCCCGCATACGGCTTTCCTATGAACTTCTTCATTGGCTTTCACAGGCGAACTCCTCCAGAACTGTATTTCGTCGGGTCAATTAGTCCATACTTTTCGACTAATGCCTCAAAGGCTTTTTGTCTATAAAGCCTACATTTCCTTTGGCTCTTGCGGTTATAGTAACGGTTCAGTCGTTCTTGCAGGTAATGCCGCAACCGTCTTTTGCTTATCGCTGGATAGCTCACCCCTTTGATGTCAAAGTAGTTTAGCCATCCTCGCAGTAGTTTATTCAGGTCTTCGCTTACTTGCTGTCCATTGTAATGACCATGTGCTTCAAGATAGGCCTTGATCTTGTCTCGGATCTTTTGTTCCGATTTTCGACTTGGGATGATGTTCCAGTATCGTTTGTTACTATCCCATAGATCCTTGTCGTACCGGATTGTAAATCCCAAAAAGTCAAAACTCTCTCGCTTTGCCTCCACCGTTCGGGTTTTTTCAGCATTTATGCTTAGTCCCATGCGACTCAACAAGCTTGTCAGTTTCTCCTTTATTTGGTCTCCCATCTGTTTGCCCATCAGCACAAAGTCATCTGCATACCGTACTATCTTCACTCCATTTTCGTGGAACAGACTCTTTGGATTGTTCACGATCCGATCTAGTAGGTTTAGGTAGATATTGGCCAGTAAGGGTGAGATCACCCCTCCTTGCGGTGTGCCTACTTTGTTCTTCTTTCCACCTTTAAACCCTCCATCCTCGTATATCGGCGCTTTCAGCCATTGATGGATTAAGTCCAATAGTCTAGGATCACTGATCCGCTCTTTTAGCGCAATCAATAGTTTATCGTGTGGTATCGTGTCAAAGTATTTACTTAAATCCGCATCCAGTACTTCACTTTTTCCTTCCTGTAGATGTCCCTTGATCGCCTTTAGTGCATCCGCTGAACTCCGTTCTGGGCGGAAGCCATACGAACTTTCCTCAAAGTCCGCTTCAAATATGGGTTCTATTAGTTGTTTACATGCCGTCTGTACTATCCGGTCTTTAACTGTCGGTATCCCCAGCGGACGCTCTCCTCCATTCGCTTTCGGGATCATTACCCGTTTTACTGCTTGCGCTCGATAGCTTTTCGTCCGTAGTTCTTCCCCTAGTTTTTCCAGATATTCCGATACGCCTTGAGCTTCTATATCACTTATGCTGATGCCGTCTATGCCGGGTGAGCCTTGGTTCGCCTTGACTGCCTTCCAGGCTACCATCATCATATGTTTTTGATATACCTTGTCGTACAGCACGTAAAACTTATACCCCTTGTCCTGCTTGGCTTTTTGGTATAACTTGCTTTGTAACGAAAGTACCCTTTCCGCGTCGCTCATCTCCCATTTCTTCTTCCCGAATAGTGGCAATTGTCCTTCCGCTCCGTCTTTCTCCTGATACTTATTTCTCAATTTTGACTGGTCTTCCATTTTTGTAAGTTTTATTCATAGTAATGCCCCTTCGCTCCTCCCGCTTTTACCTTTTCGGGGATCAATACTAATATGGGCATCTCCGACTCCCTCGACTTGGCTAGACTGCCTCTTCGTTAGGGTATCCCACGTTCATGCGGCACCTTTGAGAAACACGCAACACTATTTTACCCCGGGTAGTCCCCTTTGTGCACTTTGCCGATGCTTCCATTGGAGTAGCAGGTTTCATCCAATCTGGCAGACTGACCACTACCATAAGTGTAACGAGGCCTAACTAATGCAGCTTATCTCTCCCGTTAGTGCGAGCTTTTGTTCTTTCGTTTCCTCCAAAACAATCGCACCTCCTTCAAGCTGATCGGCATCTTGGCTTGTGTGGCTCTTGCATCCACATAGGTTTTTGTTTATGTTTACCGCACGCCTCGTGGCGCACCAAATTTCACAAATTTTCACAAATTGAGACACAAACTTGCGTTTGTGCTCCCTTCACGAACGGAGTTCGTGTCTCAATTTGTGGAAATTTGTGTAATTTGTGGCTAAGAATTTGTTTTGTTGCCTCGCCGAAGGCGGGGTGCTAAACAATTAAAAAATTGCTTAATATTAGCAAGTTGTGTTCAAATCAAGTTGTGTTCAAATTGAATCTATCAGACATGAAAGCCATCCTAGAATTAAATGAAACCGAGTTAAACAATAAGGTTTTGGAAGCAATCAAAATGGCATTTAAAGGCTTAGATCTGGAAATATCCGTCCAGGTCAAGAATGTTCATGCAATTCCTGCCGATGAATTTGCTTCCCGGATCAAAGAGGCTCAAGAGGCCGTTTTTGCTTATCGCTTAAGCCCAAGTGATTTCAATGGATTTTATGATCAAGTGATGTCAAATGAAGAAATCAATTTAGAAAAAGAGTTTGCGAAATTTAGAATGTCTGTTAATTGAATAATCTATCGCTGCAATCCCCAAAACACATCCCATCCAAACCGCAACAACAGTGCTCCAATCACGCACAGAAAAAACATTCGGACGAAGCCATTGCCGCGCAAGATAGCCGTGCGGCTGCCCAGGAAAGAACCAACCATGTTGCACAACATCATGGGAATGGCGATTTCAAAGGTTACGTAGCCGTGCCACAAGAAAAAAATCAGTGAAAAGACATCAGCTACAACATTGATGAATTTGGAAATGGCCGATCCCGTCAAAAAATTGTACCCAATCAAGCTGACAAAACCAAACACCAATAAGCTTCCTGTACCCGGGCCCACCAGTCCATTGTAAAAACCACAAGTGATGCCAATCAATAAACCATAAGCGGGAATCAGATAGGCTGCAACCCTAAACTGTTCCTGGTGACCCAAATCTTTTTTGAGGTAAGTGTATATCGCAATTGCCACCATTAATACCAATATAATGGGCTTCAGCAGATCGGAACTGATCATACTGGAAAAACGCGCACCCAAAAACGACATCGCCCCCGCTCCTACCCCACCGAACAACACTGTGCGCCAAGGCACGTCTACTTTACGCGAGTATTGCCAGGCAGCCACCGCGGTACCCATAAAGGAAGCAAACCGATTGGTGCCGATGATGCGGGGCACTGGAAAACTGGGGAAAAGAATAAACATAGCTGGTGCCTGAATCAAGCCGCCACCCCCTACTATCGCATCCACAAAACCCGCCATCAAGGCAGCTAAACAGGCGTAAATCATTTTTTTTAGCAAATTTGAGCCAGCAAAGTTAAGAATACCTGCAAAAGCATGGCCATAACCTTGTTTTTGTCACAAAATCGCATTATATCTGCAACTAAAATCGATGAACTTCGTAAGCTTAAACTAAAAAAACCTAAAACCTAAAATCAAAATACATTATGGCTCAATTCGATTGGCAGGAAGCGCTAAAATCCGCAATACCACCAGAATGGCTAGATACCCAAGGTAAAGGCGTCAAAATTGCGGTATTAGACAGCGGCCTTAATCTCGATAATCCAGCGTTTAAACATTTTGGCAAAGCCCTTGGACACCGCTACAATGCTACCCTCCCAGGAGACCGCATCCTTTTTGGGGGCAATGACGATGTTTCTGAGCAAAAAACCGACAACACCGATCACGGCACCCCCTGCTTGAGCATCATCAGCGGATTAATCGATGGTGCATTCAAAGGCATTGCTCCTGCTGCTGAAATATTTGTCATCAAGGTTTCTCGGAAAGTACCTGGGTCTCCTTTTGAATTGTTTCAAGCTCCTGATTTTTTAAATGGCCTGAAGATTGCCAAACAGTTGAATGTTGACATTGTGGTTGCAGCACTGACCTATAGCCGGATGAAATTGCTGGATTTCAACTTAACCAAAATAGTGGCAGATCAAGTAGTTGAGAATTTCGCAACTAGCAAAGCGCTCTTGTTCTGTTCGGTCAAAAACTACCATATGTTTGTAGAAGGGGAATCCTTATCCGCTAAATATTTCCCCACCTGGTCCCCCCACGGCATCAATTGTGGCTATGTTCCTGAACTGGAGCTGTTTGAAAAATTGAATCAGGATATGGGCATGCATTTTTTCTGGGACAATTTCAAAGCCCAGGTAAGTGGCGAGTCTGGCGCAGTTGAAACCAAAGATTCATCGACAAGTTTTGCGACTTATGCTACTGCCGGATTAGCCGCACTGGCCTTGGCGCACCTTAAAGCAACCGAGAAAGACAACTATGTACCGCGCAGTCGGGAAGACATGGTTGCGCTACTCAGTAAGGTTTGCAAACCAGTTGATACTGCTGGCAGCCACCCCAAATTGACGCTGCTTCTAAACAAACAAAACGACCTCACCTAAAACTTATCCCCATGAAACAACTAAGTTTTATCGCAATTGGATGTCTGTTTGCTTTTTTTGGGAATGCTCAATCCTTGATTGACGATGCGATGGCACTCAAACCCTATTTTGGCCCCAGTGGAAATCGCCTGGCTTTACTCAATGTCCCGCCCGATGATGCCCAAAAAGTAGCGGATATCCTGGCAAAATATACGGATCAACCCAACCTTGAACTTGCTTTTGAGGACAATATTTTCTTTTCTACCGAAAGAGTGCCCAATGCCAATTTTCGCCTTTTGGGCGATGCAGCCGGAGCCGCGAAAGCACCCTCTTCGGTGGTCACTTATTTTGCCGATGGATTGGCCAAATTCATTGCTGCGCGTACGAAACAGGAGTTGACCAATGCTTTTTTTCGCAAATTCAAAGCAGATCTCGACAAGTTGCCTGTATTGGATACGCTTTTTCCATCTACAGGTTTTTTGCTGCGTCGGATCGATACGGAAGTTTATTTTTTTGACCGTTACATCGATCAACTCCGCAACCATTTCATCAAGGATTTAGAACGGCTGCCCACGGGATTGCGGGAACTCGTTCTGGCTGATCGTTCGCGCTTGCGTTCAGGAGAAAGGCTTTGGATGGCCGATTTGCTCCAGGTTTCACAGTTGTTTTTGGATGGATTCAACATTCAGGAATCCCTGGCTTACCTGGCCTCTGACCAAACTCAAATGTATACCCGACTGGAAGAAACCAGGGGAGATGGCAACGAATACCGCAAGGTTGCCAACCTTTCGGCGGTTTTCCGCACCACGCAACTGTTGGTAGAAGCCGTACAAGTTTATCCCGCAACCCGCTCTTTACGGGAAGAAGGGCCAGCGGAAGTGACCTGGGTAGCACCTGATAAAATGTACCGGGCAATGAATGACCCGATTACCCGCGATCTAATCCTGGGGTTGCTGTACCAAAAAGGAGGGAAAATCAATTTTTCCGATCCTCAACAACAGAGTGTCGGCTTCAAAGCCGTGTTGGGTTCCGTCAAAGCAGAAGTGCCAAAACTGGAGCAATTTAAAAATGCCCTCAACAGCCTGGTGTCGGATTTGCAACAAACCACTGCTGCCATCAAAGAAATCAAGGAAATTAGCGCATTGAAATCCAGCGACAAAAGCAGTAAAGTAGCTGCGTATTACCAATTGTTTGATGGTACTTTTGGCGCTTTTAAAGCTGGACTGAAAATCAAAAATCTGATTGCAGGATCTCAAACTACCGAAGAGAACAAGCTTTTTTTCGTGGTTCGTCAGCTCTTTGAATTGAACATGCACTTGCGCAGCAAAGCGTATAGTTCAGCGGTAATCAATGTAGGAAACGTGGTAGATACTCTCTCCTGGCACTTGCTGAAGAACAAAAGAAAAAACCCAAAGCCTGGAGATACAGTTGCTGTACAGCCTTCTTTTTCCTCCTATTTCTGGCGCTATGGCAGCTTCATGGCAGCCGTAGCTGAAGCCCAAAACTCCGATGAAGTTGCCTATGCCATTGAGCGCATCGCACTCCCTCCAGGAAGTGCTGCGATGAAAAAAAACAGCACTTTCTCCTTGATGATCAATGCCTACGGTGGGCTATACGGAGGTGTGGAATATTTGGGACAAGGCATTGGCAAAAAGCGAGAGGCAAAAGGCTTGCTGGCCCCTTGGGCACCATTGGGTTTCGACCTCAGTTTTGGCAACAAAAAAGGCAATGGCAGCGTGGGGCTTTTCCTTCCGATCGTCGATGTGGGGGCATTGGCAGCTTTTCGCCTGGGCGATTCACAATCGGCGGATGTACCTCAATTGACCTGGAGCAACATCCTTGCTCCAGGTGCGTATGTGGTTTTCGGGTTTTCAAAAGCAGCACCGCTGAGCTTAAGCATTGGTGGGCAACTGGGGCCGAATCTGCGCAAAGTCAATACCCAAGGCATTTCCTTGGACGATCAGCGCGGTTACCGCATTGGCGCTACCCTTGCAATAGACATTCCTGTAGTTAGGCTATCTGGAGGACACAAATAGGTTTTGACTTGCAAACCCCAAGTCCATCCCTTAACTTTGCTGGCTATAATCACTCCGTCACCACCCAGCGACCTTTATGGAGATTCTAACCACTAATTTTAAAGAATTGGGACTGGTAGCCCTTACTACGCCCATATGCGCCATGCTGATCTTGGTTGAAATGTACCTCAGCAATCGACTGGAAAAACCAGTGTACACCTGGCGCGACACGTTTACCAATGTCTACCTTACTGTTTGCCAGATGGGAATTGATGCCCTTACCCGGCGCATCCCTACTTATTTTGCTTTGGATTACGTTTACCGCTACAAACTCTTGCAAATTGAGAATCCAGTTTGGTACTGGATTTTGTTGATGATTGGCCAGGATTTTTGTTTTTACTGGATCCACCGATTAGAGCATACTTGCCGGTTCTTTTGGGCAGTACACGTTACCCACCACTCTTCGGATCAGTTCAATTTTTCGGTAGGCTTTCGCTCCTCGGTGCTGGAGCCGATTTATCGTTTCGTGTTTTACCTACCCCTTCCCCTCCTCGGATTTGAAGCCAAAGACCTGTTTCTGGCTTTTTCAATCACCCAGATTTACGGCATTTTGGTGCATACGCACGCCGTACGCAATATCCCGGTTTACGAGTGGTTGTTTGTTACTCCCTCACATCACCGGGTACACCATGCTTCCAATGTGCGTTACCTCGATAAAAACATCGGCATGCTCCTGATCATCTGGGACAAAATGTTTGGGACTTACGAAGAAGAAACGGACGATGAGCCCATTCATTACGGGCTTACCAAGCCTGCCGACAATCAGGGCTGGTTGAAGGTGATCTTCCACGAGTACATTGCCATTTGGCAGGATGTTTTTGTAATGCACAAAGATTTGCCCTGGAACCAAAAGATTGGTTACGTTTTTGGTCCTCCGGGATGGAGCCACGATGGAAGCCGAAAAACCTCTCGGCAATTGCAGGAGGAATTGGCTAAAAATGAACCAGCAATGTCAGAATACTTGGATGAGCCAGTCTTGCAATAGCGCGTTACTCAGGTTTTCTGGCACTCAATAAACCATAGCACCACAGATTTTTTTGCAGTGCATCGTATTGGTGAATCGTTCCCCAAAGATTGCTGACCTGCACATCGGAGACGATACCCACTTTGTTCAAAAAAGTAGCGGCCCAACGCCATTTGTCACCATGTTCTTTGATGTTGAGGATGGAGCGCATGGTATGCTGGGTAATGTCTCTAAAGGTGAAATCGACCATCCCTACTGCTGCGGCATGGGCTTCATGTTCAACCGCAGTATCCAGATCTGGAATCGCCCAACAGTTGAGCCAACTGCGCAATTGCTGTTCGTCTGCTTCCGTATAAGGTCGCTTGTTTCTAAAGGTATCGGCCATCACGAGGCGACCACCTGGCTTTAGCAATCGAAAAGCCTCGCGGTAAAAGTCTATTTTTTGCTCGGCATGGCATACACTCTCCAAGGCCCAAACCACATTAAAGCTCGCATTTTCAAAGGAGGTTTTGCGGTAATCCGCCAAATGGAAAGCGGTTTGCGCTGCAACGCCCTGTTTGTCTGCATTGCTTTGAGCATCCCTGACTTGACTTTCAACAGGAGTAATGCCCACAACCTGACAGTTGAGTTGCTTGGCCAGCCAGATGCTTGAACCACCTACACCGCAACCCGCATCCAGCACTTTTTCTCCGGGTTGAATGTGTACCAACTCCGCCATTACTTTGTTCATATTGGCCACTGCGGCAACATGGTGGGTTGCCTGCTCGTCATAATACCCAAAGTGAAGCGCATAGGTATTGCGTACACCCCAGACCCAACGGTAGTCCCAGCGGGTACCTTCATAATAAGATTGAACACTGGGGAAAAATGAATTGGCCATGAATCTGCTTGTTTTGCCAAAGTTAATCCTTAGCGCACTAAAGTCAATGAACCTTTGACTATTTCTATTTTTCCAGTTTTCAGTTTCGCTTCTGCCATGAAAACATATAACCCAATCGGAGCTTGTTTGTCCTTGATAAAACCATCCCAGCCACTGTTTTCGTCTGCGCCAAGGTTTTCACCCGAAAAAACCATTGCTCCCCAGCGGTCAAAAATGCGTAAGCTACTGATTTGCGCCACCTCAGATCCATAATAAATGGTAAACCGATCATTCAGGTTGTCTCCATTTGGACTAAATACATTCGGAGCAAAAATACGCAAGCGTTTTTCTACTACTACGGTAAGAATGTCTTTGAGTACACAGCCATTTGCGCTCTTGGCAATGAGTTGATAGGTTGTCGTAACCGAAGGGCGCGCAATGATCGAAGCAACATCCAAGGGTTTAAAATCCGTGCCTGGTTGCCAGTTTACCGAAACAGGAGTGAAGTTGAGTTGAGGTTTGATGATCACGCTATCCCCAGCGAAAATGCTTTGATTGGGGCCCAGTTCCAAACTCAGTTCTGCAGTATTAGAAATTCGGATGTTGCGTTCGGCAATGCAATTGTTGCCATCTCGCAGGCGCAAATTTCTAGTTCCAGAAGCAAGATCTTTCAATGTTAAAGTACCAGAAATAGTAGAAAAAGCTGCTCCATCCAGCGAATAGGCATACGGCCCACCTGCTCCGGTGACATTCAAAATTTGCAATTGATTGACCTGTCCGGGGCAAACCGCCGAATCGACCGCAACCTGAAACCGCAATGAATCGGGTTCTGTCAAGGCAACACTTACAGGAATAGCTTGACAACCAGCGCTATCGGTTACCACCACCTGATATGCTCCTGGCCCTAGGTTGTTGATGCTTTGGGTATTGGCATTGTTGTTCCAGGCATACCGGTAAGGCCCTTTTCCACCTTTTATGTCTACCCTTGCGCTGCCGTCTTTTGCTCCAAAGCAGCTGATGTTGAATCGCCCAAAGTTACTGCTGGCCCTTGCAGTAGCAACCGGTTCGCTGATGGTAATGGTTGCGGTACTATTGGTGGGGTTGGTAATACAGCCTCCGGTTGTAGATTGAATAGAAAGGAGTTTGAAAGTGGATGTAGTAGATAAAATTACCGGGAGTACGGTACCATTGCTTACATTGTTGAACGGAATGGTATCTCTGCCATTGGTGATGGTCAAATTGAAAACAGCTGCACCACTCAATTGAAACTTAAGTCGCCCTGCACCTCCGCCACAAATGGTGGTATCGCCGCTGATGCTGCCATTTGGCTTAGGGGTAAAGCTTAGATTGACCGAAACAATACTGTCACACCCAAATGAAGTGGTGAGAAATTCCAGACCCTGTGGTCGATTTTCGTCGTACACCGTTCCATTTACAATCAATTGTTCACCCTGACACAGGTTGCGAACAATGTTGAATGTATCCGAATCCTGACTAAATACATTGGCCTGTATGTCAATCAAAGCAGGACAGCCATTGCCATCGATGATAGAGGTAAATAAAATATTGGCTTTGCCCGAGCGCGTAGGACAAAAAACCAGGGTATCCTGGTTGTTGTTGGTTACCAAGCCGGATGGGACAATACTGCCTCCTTCATTAACAATGTACCCCAGAATGAACGGTGCTTTCCCTTCTAAAGACAAAGGCAAGCGGGCGCAAATTCCGCCACAAACAGTATCGCCAGCAGTAGTAGTGAGTTTGGGCGCAGTAGCCATTTGCAATACAATTGAGGTGGCTTGACTGCGGCATATGCCGTCGGTGGTAATGGCAAAGATGGTCGCATTCCCTGAAACAAATTGATCCGGGTTTTTAATGGTGTCCCGCAGGGTTCTATCCCGGTACCATTGCACAACCAATCCCGTGTTGCCGCGAATTTGACCTTCCAGAGCGGTCAATGAAAAAGTTGCTTGCTGGCCCGCACCCATACAGGCTACTACTGGATCTACAATGGGTTGAATACTTACTCCCGTGGTAACTGTTACAGTAACCGGACGATCAAAATTGGAATAAATTGGACATCCTTTCGCATCAGTAACGGATACGATAAAGAAGGTACTGGTCTCTCCTACTTTAATGGCAATTGAATCATTGTTTTGAACATTGTTGACCTTAAAGGTGTCTAATCCATCGCTGTATTCCAGAATAAATGGCCCTCCCGTTGGTGGAAGGCTTAATTTTAAAACCTCATTTATAGTATCGCACCCCTGGCAAGTTGTACAACGCATCCCAATCCCGCTACTGGCAATGGGGATACTGGTTGGAATAATGGGTAATGCAGCACATCCGGCAAAAGTTCTCCAATTGTTCGGATTTGCAATGCGGGAAATCCATTCCAATTGGGTCGTACTGCTCATTGCACCAACGTAAGCTATAAAATCGGTCGCATTGCCAGTAGGTGCCATATTGAAACAATTGGCTACATCAGGATGGAGTTTGGAATCTTGCGGATCGTTATTGTTGAGCCATTGGGTTTTGGTATTGAATCCAAACAGAATCCGACCTCCGTTGTAGGTCGCATCGTGGCTAAAGTTTCCAACTGAACTAGTTCCCTGATTCCATCTTCCGCCTTGCATAAAATAAAATTGATCGCCACCCGAATTGAGGTTAACTGAGTTGATGCTTCCTTGGGTTGCAAAACTCCAATTCGCATCTGGTAACAAAGCGCGGTATGGATTAGAGCCTATCGGTGGAAATTCAAACGTGATTACGGTACCAGCAGGAATGGGTGAACCACTGCGGGTTGCTCGTAAAAAACCTTCAGAATTGCCCCATTTTCCAGGCATAGCCCTTTCCCAACCATTGTCGGTAATATCAATGGTGGTACCAGCCGTGATGTCTTTGAAGCAAATGAAACTGATGCGATCCGCCGCCGTTCCGCTACACAAGTTATTGTTGGCGTTTACCTGAATAATGGCCAAATCGCCAGGTTCTAAGCGGGTTTGGGCATTGATCCAAACTAATTTCATAAAAAAAAGCGATAAGAACAGGAGCGGCCGAATGGCAATAGGTTTCATGGATAAATTGTTTACTTATTGGTTTTTAGGGCAATGAGCTTTTAGGGGGCAACTATACCTGATCACAGCATCCAACCCTAAAACTCAAATGACAAACGCCCAACTCCATCGCCAAAGTGTTAATCCAAGATTAAGTTTATTTCCAGTTGTTTTTTTTATAAAAAGACTTATCTTTGCGGACACTTTTGACAAAAGTTCTTTAACAATGAACGGGCTCACACCTTTTTCCTTACCAATCAAGGGTTTGCGCGACGGGATACATGAGTTCCAGTATGAAATTGGAGCAGAGTTTTTTGCCGAGTTTCCGGAATCTCCGGTGCAAGAGGGAAAACTTTCTCTAAAAGTAATCTTGGATAAACAACCAACGCTCTTTGTACTCCATTTTGATTTTTCGGGTACAGTTCGCACGGATTGCGACAGGTGTCTCGCTGAAATCGACCTTCCCATTGGGGATCAACAAATGTTGATTGTCAAATTGAGTGAAGAAAATGAAGTGGAAGATCCCGAGGTTATTTACATTCATCCCGAATCTTCAGAGTTGAATGTAGGTACTTTAGCCTATGAATTCATAGTTCTGGCGATTCCGATGACCCGAACTTACGATTGTGTAGCAGACAATAACCGGCAATGCAACATGGAAATGCTCGATATTTTGAGCAAAAACCTGGTAGAAATTGCCGATGTACAGGATGAACCAGAAATAGATGAAAATCCGATCTGGAGCGCCCTCAAAGACTTGGATATTAACAACACTAACGAACGGGATTGATTCCCGATAAATTTTGGAACGATGGCACATCCCAAGAGTAGAGGTTCGAAGCAGAGGAAGCATAAGCGTAGAACGCACTTCAAAGCGGTTACGCCGAACGTGGCTACTTGTAAAACTACAGGTGAAAAACACCTGATGCACCGCGCATATTTCGACGCGGAAGGTAACATGTTCTACCGCGGCAAGATGTTTATTCAGTCGAAAGAACAAGAGCAGGAAGAAGAGCAACAATAAGCATCTTCGCCCTGAAAGGTTATAGAGACAACAATAAAACAGCTCCCATCAATTGATTTGATGCGGAGCTTTTCTTGTTAAAAAGTTTAAAGATGAAGTGTTGAAAAGTTGGAGGCAATGCAATATTTTGCACCTAGTAACAGGAATACCAAAATTTGCGTTGCCCACAACTTTTCAACCTTTTCAACCCTTCAACTTATATTCATGAAAAAAATCATCAAAACCGATAAAGCACCTGCGCCTGTAGGCCCTTACAACCAGGCCATCATCCACAATGATACGCTTTACGCTTCAGGCCAAATTGCACTTGATCCGGTCTCTGGTGCATTGATCACCGAAACCATCGAGGCGGAAACGACTCAGGTGATGAGCAACGTCCAGGCCATTTTGGAAGAAGCGGGACTTTCTTTTAAAGACGTGGTCAAAGTATCCGTTTTTGTTACCGACATCAACAATTTTGCGCGCATCAACGCCGTATATGCCACTTATTTTGACGAAGCTACCGCACCTGCCCGCGAATTGGTTCAGGTAACTGCCTTGCCCAAAGGTGGCAATATAGAAATTTCCGTAATAGCCGCTTTTGACTAATCACGATCCAGCAACAATGAGCGATAAAAAACGCGTACTCTCTTGCATTCAGCCCACTGGGGACATGCATTTTGGCAACTATTTCGGTGCCGTAAAGAATTGGGTAGACTTGCAGGCCGAGTATGAATGTGTATATGGCGTAGTGGATTACCACGCCATGACCATGCCTTACAACCCCATCAAATTGCGCGAAAACACCTGGGAATTGATCTTCAACCTCATGGCAGTAGGGATTGCGCCCAATAATTTGTTCATTCAGTCGCTAGTTCCTGAACACACTGAATTGTGCTGGATTTTCAACTGCTTTGCTTCTTATGGCCAGTTGTCGCGCATGACCCAGTTCAAAGATAAAAGTGCCACTTCTTCGGAAGGCGAAGATGGCTTCATTTCTGCTGGGTTGCTGGACTACCCCGTTTTGCAGGCGGCAGATATTTGCATTTACCGCGCCGATTATGTACCGGTTGGCAAAGACCAGGAACAACACCTGGAATTGGCCCGCAACATCGTTCAGCGCTACAACAACCAGGTGGGCAAAGAGTACCTGGTGATGCCAGAGCCTTTGTACACCGAATTTACCAAAATCACGTCTACTGCCGATCCAACCCGCAAAATGAGCAAAAGTGCTGGCGAAAAGCACTACATCAGTCTTTTTGCAGATAGCGACAAAATCCGTAAACAGGTACGTTCAGCCGTAACCGATACAGGAGAGAATACGGGGTCAGAGATGAGTCCTGGGGTCAAAAACCTGTTTGAATTGCTGAAAGCTTGCGGAAAGTTGGATGCCTATGCTGCCCTAAAAGCAGACTATGACGGAGGCAACCTAAAATATGCCCCGCTCAAAGAAGCAGTAGCAGAAGCACTGGTAGAAGTATCAGAAACTGCCCGCAACCAACGCGCTGAACTCAATACCCGCAAAAAAGAAGTCAAAGAAGAAATCAAAGCTTCTTCAGAACAAATTCGCCGCCGAGCCCAACAAACCCTGAGAGAGGTAAAGGATTTGGCAGGGCTGTTGAACGTCAAATATTAAGGTTTCAAGGTCTCTGAGTTGCATTGTTCCACCGCCGCCACCGCCACCGGTCACTGAGCGAAGCCGAAGTGCCGGTGGCGGTGGTGGCGGTGGAACAATGCAACTCAGAAATCCTGAAACCCCAAAAAATTCTACCAATGAAGATCATCTGCATCGGGCGCAACTACGCCGAACACGCCAAAGAACTCAACAACGCCGTACCCGAAGATCCGGTGGTTTTCATGAAACCACCTTCTGCACTGCTGGTTGGTGATAAACCATTTTATTATCCAGAATTCACCAAGGATCTGCATTACGAAGGAGAAATTGTATTGAAAGTGTGCAAAAATGGCCGCCATGTACAGCCAGAATTTGCCCACGAATACTACAATGAAATCGCCTTTGGCATTGACTTCACTGCCCGCGATATCCAGGCCAAATGCAAAGCCAAAGGCTTGCCCTGGGAAATTGCCAAAGGCTTTGATGGCTCAGGGGTATTGAGTGATTTTGTTGCGTTGAGCGAGGTGGAAGATCCAAAATCCATCCGCTTTGAACTCAAAAAGAATGGGCAAACGGTACAGCAAGGTGACACTGCCGATGTGATTTTTTCTTTTGAAGACATCATCGTGTACGTCTCCAAGTTTTTCAAATTGCAGATGGGAGATATCATCTACACGGGTACGCCCGCAGGGGTTGGTCCTGTGCAGGTAGGAGATACCCTGGAAGGATTTATTGAACTGAAGAGTGGAAGCAAGCAGTTTTTGACTTGCGAGATAAAGTAATTAAATGTCTAAGTAGTGGGCAAAATAATGATCAGGGCGGCCATTGCGCCAAACCAGCACATAAGCAATTCAGAATCCTGAATAATGGGTGTTATGATATTGGTCCACCTTGGATAGCCTTGGCGTTGAATTAAAACAAGACCCCATTATTCACGTAGTAAAAATAGGAGTTTCCACCACTAAAAGTCCAATTGGTGGCATCAAAAGAACCATTCCCGGTAGCATTGCCCTGAATTTTGTAAGCTTGTACCGCCTGCCCACTGCGGTTCCAGATCAAGGGGCTGCCACTTACACAGGTTTCCGGCCCGAGGTTGACATTTTTCAAAAAATAAGCATGGTTGAGTCCATATACTTTGCCAATGCCATTTTGGTCGATGCACACCGCCGTTTGTTCATCTACACCAATTCCTTTTACCGTGGTGTAGCCAAAATCTTTCATCAAACGCGCCATAAAGGTGATGTGCCTCCCCTGACGGTCGCGCTGGGTATAGTGTGAATCGGTGATGGTATTTTGTAAGTGGGTGGCAGCAAGAAAGTCGTTTTGCCCCAGCGTCACAAGACTGTTGTATGGATTAGCGAGGGCTTGAGCAGTGGTTGCACTACCCGTTTGGGCGCTGTAGTAAGCGGAGCCTAAAACGGCCAATCCCGCACTCGTCCCTCCAACGGGTGCCCCTTTGGTATTCAGCAGGTAATTGATCGCCGTTTCGGTGGCTGAGTTTTTCCAATAATTCACATAATTCCACTGGTCGCCACCTGCGATGAAAAGTGCCTCGGCAGCCCGAATTTTATCGGTCACACTAGCCAAGTCCGCCTTCGCCCGGCTATCGATGATGATGGTTTCGACAGAGTTGACGGGCACCATGTTAAACATGTACTGGTTGTAGCCATCCGCGCCGGAGGAACGAATGACCACGATGTCTCCCCCACCACTGCGGGTCAGCAACCAGGCAATGGCTGCGTCTACATCGGTGCTACCACCCATCAGTACCAGGCCAGGGGTAGGGGTGGGAGTCACATCGGCGGCATTTCCGGTCAGGTAAGTCACTACCCTTGGCGTTTTTGCAGCTAATTCACCCACTACTTCTTCGGTGGGAATGATTTGATTGTTTTGGGAACAGCCCAGGTTGAAGGCCAATACTCCAAGCAGCAATAGTTGAGACACATTGTTTTTGCGCATAATTGAGCGTTATCTGTTTACGGAATGAAGGTAAAATACAAAAACTGCCAATTTCAATTGTCATTTCTTTTTATTTATCTTGATTCAACAGTCTACACACCAAGTTTTTGAGGTTCGTCGTTTTTGGAAAAGTGTGAATCCCTTTGCACGACAACTTTGATGTGCTGTTAGCCTAAACAGCCATTTATCATGACTTGATCATGGTTCCCCACAATGTTAAACATTTTTGAACTGAAGAGTGTAAGCAAGCAGTTTTTGACTTGCGATATCAAATAGCAGCAGCAAGAATTTTTCGTTAGCGGATTTTCTGGAAGAATGCTTTCAACAATTGACTGCACTCTTCGTTCAGCACCCCATACTCCAAAGTAGTTTTGGGGTGCAGCAATTCTTTGCCAATGCGCATGAAGCCGCGCTTGTCGTCTCCGGCGCCATAAACCAATCGACCCATTTGCGCCCAAAAAATTGCTCCGGCACACATGTTACAAGGCTCCAAAGTAACATACAGCGTACAATCAGGCAAGTACTTGCTGTTGAGGTAATTGGAAGCTGCTGTAATGGATAGGATTTCGGCGTGCGCGGTTACATCCAATAACTTTTCCGTGGTATTGTGGCCGCGAGCGATGATGCGATTTTCGCAGACAATCACTGCGCCTACTGGAATTTCCCCTTCATCAAAAGCAGCTTGAGCTTCTTTTAGGGCCTCTTGCATAAAGTATTCATCTCCGCGAAAATGTAACATAATTGCTTATATTTGCCGATCGTATCGTCGAAAATAGCTATTGAATTCTTCGGCGAATGTACGTTATTTTCTTTTTATCCAGACAATTCCTATTTTTGCACCGTTTTAGCGGAAAGGGACACACGAAGAGGTTTATTTCCGTAAGCATTATCTACAATAATTATCAAGACCATGCCTTATTTATTCACTTCTGAATCAGTATCTGAAGGGCATCCGGACAAGATCGCCGATCAAATCTCCGATGCGTTGATTGACCATTTCCTGGCATTTGACTCCAGTTCTAAAGTTGCTTGCGAAACGCTGGTAACCACAGGTCAGGTAGTGCTTGCAGGTGAAGTTAAGTCAAAAGTATACCTCGATGTGCAGTCGATTGCGCGCGATGTCATTCGTCGCATTGGCTACACCAAGTCGGAATACATGTTTGAAGCCAACTCTTGTGGTATCCTATCGGCTATTCATGAGCAATCTCCTGACATCAACCAGGGAGTTGAACGCGCTAATCCAGAAGATCAAGGTGCGGGAGACCAAGGCATGATGTTCGGTTATGCCACCAACGAAACCGACAATTACATGCCATTGCCTTTGGATTTGGCACACCGCATTTTGTTGGAATTGGCTTTTATCCGCAAAACCCGTCCTGATTTGATGCCTTACCTGCGTCCTGATGCAAAAAGCCAGGTAACCATCGAATACTCTGACGACCATCAGCCTATTCGTATTGATACGATTGTGGTATCTACCCAGCACGATGATTTTGCAGAAGATGCAACCATGTTGAACCGCATCCGCGAAGACATCATTCGCATTTTGGTTCCACGTGTTAAGGATCAACTGCCTGAGCGTTTGCAAGGTTTGTTCAATGATGAAATCACTTACCACATCAACCCAACGGGCAAGTTCGTAATCGGTGGCCCTCACGGCGACACTGGTTTGACTGGCCGTAAAATCATCGTAGATACTTACGGTGGTCGTGGAGCGCACGGTGGTGGTGCATTTTCAGGAAAAGATCCATCCAAAGTAGACCGTTCCGCAGCTTATGCTACGCGCCATATCGCCAAGAACCTGGTTGCTGCTGGTGTTTGTGATGAAATTTTGGTACAGGTTTCTTATGCCATTGGTGTAGCCAAACCAACCAACATCTATGTCAATACTTACGGTACTGCCAAAGTAAACCTGAGCGACGGAGAGATTGCGTTGAAAGTAAACGAGATTTTTGACCTGCGTCCATACGCCATCGAAACTCGCTTGAAGCTGCGCACCCCGATTTACTCTGATACGGCAGCGTACGGCCACATGGGACGTACTCCTGAAATCAAAAAGGTGCAATTGCGCGATGCAACTGGCCAATTCGTAGAGCTCGAAGTGGAAACCTTTACCTGGGAGAAATTGGATCACGTAGACAAAGTAAAAGCAGCATTTGCACTTTAAGCATTTGCGCAATATATACTCGATTATTGGGGGCGACAATCCGGGATTGTCGCCCTTTTTTTATGTTTTAGACATGCTCTATACCCTCAAAAATGTCTTTTTCAAGTACAAGAAATACAAAAAGCCCCATTTGACCAACACAAACATCAAGGAGGCAATGACCAGTTTGTAAGGCTCACTAAACAATTGAATCAACCATTTGAATAGTGCTTCAGTGGTAAAATGAAAATCAATAAACGCTTCAGAAAGGTAAATCAAAATAGAGTTCATGCCGATTACCGCAAAGAAAAATGCCCAACTGCGGTAGCCCAGCACATCAATCACATAATAAAAAATGGACAACAACAAGAGGCTAAGGCCGCCAACTTGCAACACAAAAGAACTCGTCCACAGGTTTTTGTTGATGGGAAAAATCAAATTCCAGAGTTGAGCCAACACTAAAAATGCAATCCCCATGATGGCCAATTGGAGGGTTTTTCTTTGTTGGCTGAGGGGGCTGTTTTTCAAAAGATTACCTGCATAAATGCCCAGTAATGCGGTACCAATGGCCGGAATGGTACTCATCAGTCCTTCTGGGTCATGGATGCCCAAATGCAATTTGCCAGGAATGATCATGCGATCGATGTACGATGCAAAGTTGCCTTCCATCGTGAGGTCTCCCATGGCAAATCCTGGAGCAGCAGTGAAGGTCAGCAAAAGCCAGTATCCAATGAGCAATGCACAAAACCAGATGATTTGCCCTGTTTGTTTGGTGTACAAATAAATGATGTTGGCAAACATATAAGCCAACCCGATGCGGCCCAATACGCTGGGGAAGCGGATATCTGCCAATGGACGAAATTCCAGGCCATTGTTGTAAATGATACCCAACAATACCAGTACCAAACCCCGCCGAATCACGCGCAGCAGCAACTGTTGTGTGGGTTTTCCTTGCTCCAATTCCCTACCTACTGAGTAAGGCGTGGCCACACCAGCGAGGAACAAAAAGAGCGGAAAAATCAAATCATACAAATGAAATCCATTCCACTCGGGGTGGGTTAGCTGATTGGCGGCGGCTTCCCAAAAAGGAGACCCCGAAGCTTTGGCCAGGTTGTGCACGATCTCTTCGGCACCCATGATCCAAAACATGTCAAAACCCCGTAGGGCATCCAATGAATACA
This sequence comes from Haliscomenobacter sp., assembly GCF_040403615.1. Taxonomy (NCBI): domain Bacteria; kingdom Pseudomonadati; phylum Bacteroidota; class Saprospiria; order Saprospirales; family Haliscomenobacteraceae; genus Haliscomenobacter; species Haliscomenobacter sp. The sequence goes on from NZ_JBBAKG010000015.1 coordinate 19,142, forward strand.
AGCGTTGTCTGGTAGCGGAAGGTGTCATTAGCGGTATACATTTAAGCGTTCCTAAGCAAAGCTAGTTAATTTTTCAAGGCTTCCCTTCCATTTCCAGACTCAAAATCGACAGTTATTGCGTAAATTCTGCTCGCACTCGACAATTATCGAATTTGCGCTTCTTTTCTATGCGTTTTTCAAGAAATTGCATTTTTATTTTACCAATGAATTCTTTTGCATTTTTAAAGCCGACTAACTACCAATCCTATGAAACTTGGATTCCATCTACATTGCTTGCTGGTCACCTTGCTGATCGTTTTGAGTCATTACTTATCCGGACAAGAACTCCCAAAGGGTTTCATCCAAACCCAATTGGCCGACGAATTGGACCCCACTTCCATGTCCATCGCGCCCGACGGTCGCATATTCATCACCGAAAAAAATGGAAAGATCCGCCTTTTTGTAGACGGCAATTTGCAAGCCGCTCCCTTCTTGAGCATCAAAGTGGACAATTTCAATGAAAGAGGACTCAGCGGATTGACCTTTGATCCAAATTTCGAAACCAACAGTTACTTCTACGTTTATTATACCGTACCGGGAAACAACCGCAATCGCCTCAGTCGATTTACTGCCAACGGCAATACCGCCATTCCCAATAGTGAGAAAATTTTAATCGAATTCGAACCCTTGGCGGGGGCAATCCACAATGGCGGCGGAATGGCTTTTGGCAAAGATGGCAAATTGTACATCGCGGTTGGAGACGGCAGCAACGGAAATCTGGCTCAGAATCTGAGTTCGACCTCAGGAAAAGTCTTGCGCATCAATGCAGATGGAAGCATTCCAGCCGATAATCCTTTCATGGTGCCTGGAACCACGGTGAAGTCACCCGTTTGGGCACTGGGTTTTCGCAATCCGTTTACTTTTGCAATAGATACAGTGAGCGGAAAATTGTTTGTCAACGATGTAGGCAATTCTTTGTGGGAAGAAATCAACGAAGTGGGGCGTGGCAGCAATCACGGTTGGCCGCTGATTGAAGGTTTGCGCCACAACGAAGTGCAACCCAACAACTACCGCGATCCACTGCATGCATACTCTCACCAGGAGGGTTGTGCCATCGTTGGCGGTGCATTTTTTAATCCAACTACCACCACTTTTCCCGATAAATACAAAGGCAAATACTTTTTTGGAGAATATTGCCAGGCACAAATCAGGCTTTTGAACCCCACAACCGGAAAAGTAGAAGAAACTTTTTTAACGGGTACTCAGCGTCCTGTATCCATCCGCCTGGGGACTGATGGCAATTTGTACTACCTTACCAGAGGAACCAACCGTGGTGGCTCGGTATACGACAATACCAGCGCGGGCGACGGACAACTGTGGAAAATCGAATACCGGGGAGATGGCAGCCCGATCGTTTCGATTCAGCCAAAGTCTACCCTGGTTGCCATCCGTGAAGATGCCTTTTTCACCACCGGAGCTTCTGGCGATGCAACCTTGAAGTACCAATGGTACAAAGGAAACCAATTGCTTCCGGGTGCTACCGATGCCATTTTACGCATTCTCAATGCCCAATTGGCCGATAATGGCAGCAAATATTACTGCGAAATCAGCAATGGCAAAGGAAAGGTTGTAACCCGCTCTGCCACCCTCACGGTAACGCCCAATACCCGACCAAGCATCCTTTTTTCAGCACCTTCATCTGTTCAACGATTTTCGGCAGGAGACACCATTTATTACAAAGCAAGTGCCACTGATTTGGAAGATGGCCTCATCGATCCTTCCACTTTGCAATGGAAAATTGATTTCCACCATGATGATCATATACATCCAGCCATTAGTCCCGAAGAAGCCGCGCTCAAGAATTATTTTGTCGTTCCCCGCTCTGGAGAAACCGCCGTTACGGTTTACTATCGAATCTATTGCACGGCGAAAGACAAAGAGGGATTGGCCAAAACCGAGTTTGTCAACGTGCTTCCGCGCAGAACTTCCTTTGCGGTGAAAACTTTACCAGCGGGAATAGAAGTAAACATCGATGGCAGCAATTCGCCTGCTCCTATTGAGGTAAACAGTGTGCAGGGAATATTGAGGGTCATCACCGCGCCAAAAGCAGTTTTTCAGGGCACCAAAATCTTGCATTTCAAACGCTGGAAAGAAATCAATTCAGACCAACCCCTGGTGACATTTTTCGCTGGTGAAATCCCGAGCTTGACCGCCGAATATACCGAAGAATCCTTAAACATTGGCAAAGGCAATGGCTTGCGGGCACTTTACTTCCAAGGAGAAGCTGATGCCTTGTTGAATGGCAAAATTTTCGATACCCAACCTGTCGTCATCCGCATTGATACAACCGTAAATTTCAATTGGGGCATAGGGTCTCCGGCTTTAGGTCGAATTAATAACAACAACTTCGCGGTACGTTGGCTGGGAGAGCTGGAACCCATCTTTACCGAAGATTATTATTTTCACTTGCCTACCGATGACGGAATCCGACTCTGGATCGACAATAAGCTTATCGTAGACAACTGGAACTACCAACCGGTTACCGAAGTAATTTCCCAGCCTGTGCGGCTCGAAGTAGGAAAACGATACCGGATAAAAATGGAATATTTTGAAGCCGGTGGCGAAGCGGAAGTGCGTTTGTGGTGGAGTACCCCAGTATCGGATAAAGCACCCGTACCCAAGTCTCAGCTTTTTTCTGATCCAACTCCCCTCGATCTGTTGAATAAAAGCAAATTTTCCTATCGCTTCTTTCCTCAACCCATGGAGGAAAAACTGAGCTTATTTGTTCGATCTGATTTTTCTGAAAAACTGACCTTGCGCCTCAACGATGCCAGTGGCCGCATGGTATTTGAACAGATGCTCGACATTCGGGTGGGTACCAATTTGCACGAAATCAATATTGCCCACCTGACGCCAGGGGTTTATTTCGCCCAATTTTTGGATGGCCGCAATGCTTATGAAGCGGTAAAGCTGGTCAAGGTGAAGCACTAGATTTTACAAACACTAGTTTACTTTTGGATGGCCTTGTTTTCAAGCATAACAAAAGGAATCCCTTTTTGAACCCAGCGCCCGATCTCACCCCGATCGGGAATCACTTCAAAAGCCAGGGATCCTAGAGCGAGGTCAACATCTCCATCCAGGTCAAAATCACCGCTATCCATCGTGATCCAGCGCCCCAGCCCGACTTCGGGGAAAGTCATGCTTTTGAATTGCATCTTCCCGGTATTTTCAAGGTAAACAAACCCGCTGGGAAGTGCTTTGCCAAAGTCTGGGAAAAAAGAAATGGCTGCAAGGTCAATGTCTCCATCCCGATCAAAATCCACTGGAAGGGCTTTGTATGCGCCGTGCAAGGGGTAAAACCAGGTCTGCTTGAAGTTGTTTTTGCCATCGTTGGTAAATATGCGGATGCCGTGGTAGGGCTTTAAAATGGGCGAGTAATCGGCATTGTCTCCGCAGGTGTAGAGGATGTCTTCGTGCCCATCCCCATTAAAGTCATATAGTGCAAAAAAACTGGAGCCGTAGGAGGCAGGAAAACGCAGGGTACGCACTTCTTTAAATTTGCCTTGTCCTTCGTTGTAGTAGGTATAGATGCCCTCGTCCCCTTGTCCAAACAACGCGACTATGTCCATTTGGCCATCCTTGTTCACATCCCGCAGGTAACTACAGGTGGCGCCGGGTCTATTGCCCAAAAGATGCTTTTGAAATTTCCCGTCTACTTGTTGTTCCCACCACCCCAGGGTACCCGTATACTTTGAAAACTCACAGATTACCGCATCCAGTCTTTGATCACCATTCAGATCTCCCCAGGCGGTGTGTACGGGTCGTTGCAGTCCGTCCATCAGTACCAGCGGTTGTAATTTTGGGCTGGTTGGCAATTGAAACACAAAACCGCTGTTTGCATCCGTCGGCGAAAACGACCCCATGACGGTGATCAGCAATCGATCGTCCATTTCGGCAATGTCTACCGCGCCTTCTTTCACATTGGCCGCTTTTTGCAATTGCAAGTTTTTGTCAAAGAGGTACATGGCCTTGCTATTGGCATCACCCAAATACAAGCCTCCCGTTTTGGGGATGTGTACCATCGTAGAACTGGGTGGCGAAAGGCGGTACTCTGGTACGCGTACGCTGAATTGAGCCAATCCGGCTTGCACCGGAGCTATTTCATAAGGAGGAAAATCGTGGGGTGCCTGATCGAGGTAAAAAGCTTGGATTGCGGCCCAATCCTGGGCTGAAATTTGCGGTTTCTCTGGAAAAATGCCCGCTGCCAATACTTTTTCTGCCCCGATTCCTTTTTCAATCAGGCTATTGCGCGTGGTATCGTCAGGGAAAATCCCCAGCATGTAACCCATGCGGGGCAAAATGTATTGTTTCCAGGTTTCTTGAGGAAGGAGGGCAGGTTCAGGAAAAGCATGACATACCCCGCAGCGGATTTTGGCGAGCCGCTCCCCTTCCGAGGCCAGTGCTTTTATCGACTTAGAATCCTCGCGTTTGTCATTTTTACAGGCTGCAACAAAAGCAAAAAAACTGCCCATCAATACTACAAAATACCAATATTTCATGCCTTCTGGTTTATTACTCCCCACCCAATTTTCGTTGATTCCATTCCGGTTTTGCTTCAAATTTAGGCAAAAACGCTGGTTTTCGGGTCAGGCCGGTTGTATCCGTTAGCGTTTGCATAAAGGCAATGATGTCTTTGATTTCCCGCTTTTTGAGTTGCAAATTGTCAAAGGGCAAGGTTTGATGGGGGATTTTGATGCCCAGGCCTTGTCCGCCGCCCAAATTGTAAAAATCCATCACTTCCTCCAGGGTTTTGTACACCCCATTGTGCATGTAAGGAGCGGTAAGGGCCACATTGCGCACCGTCACGGTTTTGAAGGAATATTGGTAAAAGTAGGCTTCATCCTCAGGCCGATGATTCGCATAGCGGCCCAGATCGGGGTCAACTTGTGGGTTTTGCTTGTCGTTGGTAGCGGGTACTCCAATCACTTCTGATTCAGAATCCTGGTAATTGGGGGGAGTCAATCCGCTAAATGTAGGCGCAAAATGGCAAGTTCCACAAACTGCTTTTCCCATAAATAGATTGAAGCCGCGCGCGGCAGCAACCGGGTAAGTTGTTTTTTCGGAACGCACGTATTGATCAAAAGGACTGTTGAATCCCACCAAGTTGGAAATGTATTGGCCCAAGGCACTGGATATGCTCCATTGCGCAATGGAACGCTGCCCCAATTCCGGAAATGCCTCCGCAAACAAGCGTCGGTACTCCGCGCTTTGATTCAATTTGGCTTCCATCTCCAAAAAATCGGTATTGAATTCGTCTTTGCTCAAGGTCACATGTTTGATTTGTCGGTCCAGGCGTTGTTCGCGCAAGTCGTAGAAATAACCTTTGGCAAAAACGGCATTGATCAGTGTTGGTGCATTGCGCAAAATAAAATGTGCCCCATCAGCCGCCTTGCTGCGCGCCAAACCATCTGTAAATGCCCGCTCGGGCTGATGGCAGGAGGCGCAGGCCATTTTATTGCTGGAAGAAAGGATAGGATCAAAAAACAGTAGGCGACCCAATTCTATTTTTTTGGAATCCAGTTGAAGCCCTCCAGCATTGCCGAAATGAATGGGATTCAACAGGTTTGGATCAAAAATATTTTGTGCTGTATAATTAACTGCCTGAGTCATGTAGGTTGTCTCGGTATTCAACTCAATTCCCAAAGCCCGGTGGGCCAGGTAAAGTTTTTGGTACAGGGGATTCAAGTAGGTTTTGAGAAAATGCAGGCGATCAAAGGTTTCAAAATTGTCGTTTTGTGCCAAGTATTGAATTGAAGCCGAGAAGAGGTCTTTCAGCGAAATCACCAATTCCGGTTTTTTCTCCTCCAATAAGGGGTAATATGCAGCTATAGCGCGACTCACCGCATTTAAAGCTGCCCTTGCTTCAGGGATGGCGTTTGCTGATCCAGGGGTATCAAAACCCGTTAAACCCAAGGTAAAAACCCGGTTGATTTCTAGCCGGGAAGCTTCAAAAACAAAGCGATGCTGGAGCGGAATGCCCAATTGATAGGACTTAATCTTTTTCAATTCTTCATGCAGTAGCTCAGCTAAACTGTCAACTTTAGCTATTTCAAGATCGGCTTCTTCTACAAAAAGCAAATCATCCAATACTTGCAATCCTATGGGCTCAAGCACCACAATTTTTGGCATGTTGGGCAACAGGCTGGGTAAGGGTGGCCCATTGAGGGTTTTCTTGACCAACTCTCGGTCATTGTATTCCAATAAAAATTCTACAGATTTGAAGGCAAGGCGAGTATCCAAGTGGGTTCGCTGCAATTCTTGAAGGGTGATTTTTTTAAGTTGAAACTGATCGCAGGCTTCATTCAATTGCTGTGACCGCAAATAAAAAGTCTCCAGCCCAACCTTGAATTGGTTGTATACAGTAGACAGCGCAAGTTGAGGATCTTGATCTTCAAAAGGAGTCCAGTGCGATACCGATGCCAGCAATACAAACAATGGCAGGACGACAAAGAGTTTTTTCATGGAGTTATCTAATTATTGGCAAGAAATAAAAAGGAAAAAAATGAGAGAGGTGGCCACCTCGTATAAATTAGGGGCCACCTCCAGGTCTCGAAAAACGAAAACAATTATTGTTGAACCATCAATTTGGCTACATCACCTTCGGCAGTTTGTACGAAATAGATGCCAGTTACCAAATCGCTAACGTCCACCTGATTGGTGTTGCGTTCTACACGCATACGCTTGCCTTCTACGTTGTAGATGGCAATATCAGTCGTTTTGTTGAAGTATACCATGCGAGTGGTTGGATTAGGATAAACCTTAAAACCTACTTTCTCGATGGTTGGCTCTTGTAGGGCCGTTACTTTCAATTTGTCAAACCCATGGATGGCAAAAGTCAACGAGTGGTTCCAAGGAAATGGGTTTGCTACATTGGGGTGCTGAGAGTTGATCAACAAAGATTTCCCATCAGGCGTTTGAATCGCACCAGTAACCTCAGCACCACGAGGAACCGCAGTAAGGCGAATCAAATTGTCTATAGTTGGCTTTTTGATAGACAGATCCAACAAATACACTTCACAGGTTGGGTTGGCTACTCCGGCAGGAACACGATTGTACGTGACCCCATTTAGGTCTTCTTGGATAACCAAAAAAGACTTGCCATCAATAGTCATTACGGACAACCCGTCTGGGTTGGTCAAATGCTTTTTGGGATAATCAGCAATAGCTTGACCAGCAGAAGTTGCAAATTCCGGGCCACCTTCAATGTATACATAGTTGGTGTCTCTTACTGGATCGTAAGCCCATACGCGGCCATAATAATCAGTATACCCAGTCGCGTTAGGCGTAGTGCGGCCTTGCGCTGTAGCACGTGCTACGTGGTAAGGATCAGCAACAGCACCTCTGGCAGCGCCCGCAGCAAAACCGGTACCAACTTGGTCGTTACCTGTTTCAGTCCAGTAAACGATTCCAGTTTTGTAATCGATGGCTACCCACTCGATACGGGCATACATAGTTGGAGCCAATTTTGCAACCTGGTTGTGGTGGTTGAACATAGTTGCAGAATCCGCCTGGTTTACTTCAACCCACTTGTACCCTTTCAGGTCGTGCTTGTAGACGTACAATTTTCCTTTAGAAAAATCGCCTGCTACCTCAGCTTCAAACTTACCCCAGTAACCTGGCGTTTCGTCCGGTCCAAAGTAAACAGTTTTGTTGTCTTTGGCAATGGCACCGCCTTCAAATGGCTGACGGCCCCAGTTGTACTGCTTGCGGATGGCTTTAGCTTGGATGGGATCGATTTCTACCATCCAGTTGAAGTTTTGGTATTTTTTAATCTTTTTGCCATTGAAGATACCGGGCAGGTCGGTTTTGATGGTAAAGTCAGCAGTATCACGTACTCCCTGATTCAATGTACTGGTTCCTACCAATGCGGGAAGGATGCGGCGTTCTGCCGGAGCTGTTTTTGAATTTACGTTTTGTGCGTTGTAAATGTCCGCGTTTCTATTTCTGAACCATTCTTCGGCAGTCCAGATGCGGCCATCAAGCGCAGAGATGCCCCCGCAGTTCATGCCTGTCTCGCCAACCGTGTTGGCAAAATCGACGGAAAAGAAGTCACCTTTACGACCATCAGCCAAGGTTTGTGGAACGATTTCCAATAAGTCGGTTGTCGTATTGCGCTTTAAGCGGAAGGTCGTCATACCCCCACCGTCACCTTGGTAATCATCGCGGTAAACGGTTTCGTGGTTGATGGAGATCCAGCCTAGCGATTCGCCTGATTTGTCCGGTGTTATCCCAATAAAGTCATGCCATTCTTTAGCGATGGCTCGACCTGCCGGGAAGCCATTGGTAGCTGGCGTTTGTACGATGTCGTGTCCGCCAATAAACAACACTTGTAACTTCAGAGGTGAAGGTGGTAGCAACGCCTCTGTAGGAACGTAGTTTGCTGGCATTTGTAGTTCTTCAGGAAACAGCTTTTGAGCAGAAGCTACTACTGCCACCATGCTGCAAAGCAGCAAGGAAAGTACTAATTTCTTCATGTTGAGAGAAATTGAAATGATTGGATAATATAGAATGATCTAACTGTGCGAAGATCCGATTGTAGTATTAAGTGAAAGTAAAAAGAAGGTTAGGGTTTTGTTATCGATTCAATAATTGCAAGCTCATAGATGCATATCTTGGTAAATTCGTACATGTATTTTTATTCATTTTCAACAAGAACTTGGTTCGCTGAGAATGTTGTAAACAATCAACTGTCCGGAGTTTGCGTCAAATTTATGGTCATAAACCGACAATGGCCTACGGGCTGGCCCGCGCAATACACAACCCAATTTTGAAAATTGACTCCCATGACATGGGCAAAGCCAGGATTCGCCATTGTTTTCAGGGTCTACCGGACAACCACTGTGCGTACAGTTTAGATTCAGCACTTTAAAAGTGGCTTCTCCAGTGCGTACAATCGAAAATTGGCCAAAAGCAGGTCGATCCAAAGTGAGTGTCCCTCCTACTTTCCCCAGTTCGGGATGATTTTTAAGTACCAACAGCAGTTTGGGAATCAAAACCATGGGTGCATCCGAAATGGCCAGCACCTTGTTGCTGCTGATTTCCACCAATCTAAACAAAGTTAAATCGCTAGAGATTTGAGGTACTTCCCAGCTGAATTGGCCTGCTGCCGCCCTTGCTTTTTCGGCAATGGCAACCCAATTTATTCCATTGTTGCGCGAAAATTCGATCCGCACAAAATCAACACAGCCTGCCACCCAACGAATGGAATGCTCGTCTCCACCGTACAGGGTTAACCCTGCATCAGGAGGCAACAACTTAAGAAAGGGCCCTTCTTCACAAATGGGCTGTCTGGATACATACTCAGCCGTGCAGCCATTGAGCATTACCAATCCAGTAAATCCTGCGCCAAACCGCAACAGTTTTTCTAAAAAAAAACGGCGATTGTAAGGAATCATACCTCTGAATTTTTATCCATCTCAGCATCAGGGATCCAATGGATCCAATGGATCGAGATGCAAAGAAATAATTTTGGGTTTAAATTCAACGTCGTGGCTGGAAATTTTCGCAAAAAGCTCATAGGGCAAATACCCCAATTCTAGCATATTGCGCTCTTTAAAACGGTATTTCGGATCGGTGATGTACACGATTTGATCCATGGTAGAGGTACACAAAGCCATCTTATCGGCAGGGATACCATAGCGAAAAATGAGTCGGGCACCATTGCGAAAGTTGGTGGTGGTATGCCTGGCATGAGGGTCAATAATGATGGCTCTTTCGGGTACACCGTATTGTTCCATGAGCGCTTTTTTCATTTCCGTAGCCTCTGCATATGGCGTTTGAAAAGGATGTACATATCCTCCTGAGAGAATAATCAAGGGCGCCATTCCTTTGTGAAAACGATCTGCCACCAGTTGTACCCGAAATTTTCCCATTGGGCTCAAGGGTACATCTGCAATGTCGGGACCATGTCCCGGTTGCAAAATTACGGAATAAGGATATTTTGACCATTCAATGTTGGGGATATACTCCAGTGCTTTATGGTTTTCCAAAGCTTCCATGGGTTCATGACGGGCCGCTTCGTCCCGATTGTTCATATCCATCAGCGTTAAAGCGTACAAGGTAGCGGGTTGGTGAAAAAGCGTCCAGCTTGTAGTTTTTTCTGCCAGGAAATGCCCGGCAACCATCAAATACCGTTTGTACATCAGGCTTTTCGCTGCATAACTTGCCGAATCTATAGAAGCGTAACGCCCACGTTTGCCCAAGGCGTAACTGTTGAGGATGTACTGAATTCCGCCACAAGCCTCAGTCCAGGCAGACTGGAGCATTTCCACATCAGACTTTTCCGCGTATTTCATAAAAGCGCCGGAAGGCCGAAGGTGTTGTTGAACCAGCGCCTGAATCGACTTTTCCTTTTTACACAATTCGCCCAATCGTTGCCCAATCAATTTTTGCTCCTCCGGGTTGGTATTGAAGGCATTGATCCAACATGAAACCGATGTATCGCACTGCGACAACCCCTCTTGAATGCGTTTCTTTTGGGCATTGAGCACTCCCTGCAAAACCTCATCTTTTTCTATGGTCAATCTTGCCGAAGGTACCTTTTCCAAAAGGGTAAACAGGTAAAAGTTTTTGTCCTGAATATAGCTGGAGCTGTGCAATAACCGATAATTCGAATCAAAACCATTTTGGCCAAATCCTTGGCTACAAAGCAAAAACAACCAACATAAAAAAATCAAAGGGTATCTCATAGCCGCGCATTTTGAAATCAATTCGTCAAAGGTGGATACTATCTGTAAACTGTAAGCGAAAAAGAGATTAAGGTTTGGTAAAGGCGGGTCAAAATCTCAGTATGGAGGCAGCTTCGCTGCTGCTTTTTTCCACCACCTAAGGCACCTCAGCCACTTAAGACTCACCTAAGTCTTAGGTGCCTCAGGTGGTGAAAAAAATTAAAACCGCAGATAAGGCCGCAAGCGCTCCAACTTAGCCGATTCCAGAGCCACTACTTCTGCCAGATCCTCGGGTTTGGTAAAGGCGCCATGCTGGTCTTTCCAATTCAAAATACCACGTGCTGCTTTAAAACCAATGTAAGGATGACTAGCCAACTCATTCAATGAAGCCTGATTAATCAGCAATGGCTTAAGCACTGGGTTTCCCAATTCAAGACAAGGCATAATTTTTTGAAAAGTAGAATCCGCCAATCCATAAGTCTCCCGAATTTGTTCAAGCGCATAAAATCCCCCCAGTTTATCCCGAAACTTGACAATCCGCGAAGCCAATACCTTACCAATTCCACGCAACGATTGCCATTCAGAAGTATCCGCAGCATTGACATCAATCGGCGTACAGGGTTTGAAGGCTTTGCGAGCAGGTCTCTCCGTTGAGAAATATGGATAGGTACTTTTTTCTTTTTCAAAAGTTCCATCCCCATTAGCATTAGAGGATTCAATTTGGATGTAACCCTCCACTTTCGGATACCAATCGTGTGGCAATCCAAATACTTTTTGGACATCTTCCGGCTTCCGAAAATGCCCGCCTTTGCTGGTGAATTTCATCCAAATTGCAGCTGTGCGCGCGGAGAGTCCCAATTCCATGAGTTCAGTTTCCGTGACTTTATTAGGGTCAAATGGGAAAAGACGAATGGGCTTTTCCCGTTTCCGTGAATAAGGTTGGAAGCGCTTGTATTTTTTAAAAAACCTCGGCTTGTTTGAGCTTTTGAAGAAGGTAGCCTGCACTGGCTTTGGCGCATTTCCCAGGATACTCAATTTCATTTCTGGAGAAACATCGAGCCATTTTGGAAGTAAAAAGGTGAGCGTACACAGCAAAATCAGCATCGTGCATGCCTTCCGCTCAGATTTGGTGTAATAAAAAAAGTCGAGAATATTTTTCATCGTAAGTGGTTTTTGATACATGATTAGTTTAAGATCCAGGCTCCTTCTTCAGCGGTATCGTGTAGGGGAATTCCTTTTTCCTTGGCCATATTGCGCACCCAACGCCTTGTACCAAATCGGTTGGAGCCATCCACAATGATTTTTTTCAAACCCTTTGGCAAGTCTTCGGGATAGATTCGCGGATTGTTGCGCAGCAAAAGAAAATCACAATCCGACGGCGCTTGAGTAGCTGTAGCGCCATCGCAAAGGCCAATTTTGAGCCTTCCCCAGATCAATAAGTTTTGATTGGCTTGCAGGCTTGTTCCCCATTGCAGGCTAGTCCCCCACTCTACTTTGTGCCAGGTTTTGAGCAACAAACGATAGCGGTGGTTTTGAGCAGCCATGGTTTCGGGAATGGTATCGGCATTGGAGAATACGAGCGCCGATCGGCCTTGCACGATATCCATCACCGATGCTTTGGGGACGTGGTAACAGATGAGCTGTCGTTGTTTTTGGGATTTGAAAATGTTGGGCCAATGCGCCAGGCCCCAAATCAGAAGCAAGCTCAATGCCGCATTCATCCAGCTCAACTTTCGGCGATACAGCGCAATACACAACAGCACCAAGATGGCATACATTCCAAGGGTAGCCACGGTTTCCCACCAAAAACCACTGGCAACTGCATAAGGAAGTTCCTGAATTGCCGTTATCAAACGATTGAGCCATTCAATGAAAAAAGCCAGGATTTTGCCAACCCAGCTTGCTGGTAAATGCATGGATTCCAGTACAAACAAGATCAACCCCAACACCAAAACTAGCCCCGAAAGCGGTACCGCCACCAAGCCCGACAACCAGAAAAATACCGGAAATTGATGAAAATAATAGATGCTCAATGGCCCGGTACTGAGTTGAGCCGCAATGCCAACGCTAGTCAATTTCCAAATGTAATCCAGCACCGCATTGGGAGCAGTCCAACGCTCATAAATCCAGGGCTGGAAACCAACGATGCCTCCAAGTGCCAAAAAAGAAAGCTGAAAGCCGATGTCCCACAATAAATTCGGTTGCCAACACAACAACGCGAAGGCTGAAGCAGCCAGAATGTTCCAAATGTTGTACTGCCGCACCAATGCCCTTGAACCAATGATCAAAGAAAACATGACTGCGGCTCGCAGGGTAGCCGGTGCAGCCCCAGTCAGCAAGGTAAACAGCCAGATGCTGATCAATTCAAGCCCCAGGCTAATTTTTTTCGCAGCCTTCCCCAACGACACCCAACTGAAAATCCAGCGCAATACAATCGCCAGTACGCCTACGTGCAGCCCCGATACCGACAGCACATGCACCGCACCGCTGTTGCTGTAAGCCTGCTTGACTTCCTGCGACAATCGGCTGCGTTCGCCCATGATCAAAGCTGCGCCTACCGCATAGGTATCTCCTGCTGGAAGGTATTTTTGCAAAGCATACAAGCAGAATTTTTGCAATCTAAGGGTGAGCGGCAAAGCGGTATGCATGGAATCGATGCGCCAGCCATCAGGTGGGGCAAATGCTTGATGATAAATGCCTTGCCGGGTCAAATACGCTTTGTAATCAAATGCATCCGGATTGAGCAAAGGCTTGGTCTCGTCGACGATACCACTTACATAAAGGTGTTGACCGAGCTGGGGCAAGCGCTGATGCTTCTCCACTTTGAGGTAAACCATGAGTTTTCCATCTGATTCTTGCCATTGCTTTTTCGGCTTTTGAATTGCTTTTACTTTCAACACAACTCGAAAGCTGTTTGGGCCAGGGCGGGTATCCAAAATTTTGCCCCAAATGCCAAGGGTATCACTCAAGCCTTGTTGGGAAAAATGTTTCGGGGTTTGCCAAAACTGATTCTGCTGAATCCGCAAAATCCCCATCCCAAACAATACCAAAAAAATACCAGTACCAAACCAGGCCCTGCCCCGAAAACTTTGACGCATCGACATCGTCAAAAAAAGCAACAAAAGAATCCCCAGAAAAATCCACAACATTTTGCCGCTGAGGCAAATGGATCGTGAACACCAATCGCCCAAGCCAATGCCCATTGCCAATGGCAATAGCAGTCTTGGCATAGGAACCATACGCCAATTGATCATGAATGTGCTTTAGCGGGTGCTCAGCAAGATGTAAAAGAGGAAAAATGATAAAAAGGAAAGGTGGTGTAAAAGATCTATTTTGAAAGGCAATTCAAATGTAAAACTTGAATGCTAAAATGCCAAATCTTATCAGAAATATTTTAAACCTAAAGCTCCACAGCGGTTTGTTTAAAAAAATCGGTGACTAAAACAACACAAATAATCTTATGTCAGTCTTTTTTTGTACATTTAGCCATTATTAAGCCAAATGCGATTATGGAAATTGACATTAGCAAGCATATCGTGGATTTATTGCACGAGCATGATGTAGTATCTTTGCCCGGATTGGGTTCGTTTGTGGGCGCTTACAAATCAGCCCAGGTTGATCAGGTAACTGGTACAGTTTCGCCGCCAGCAAAAACCATTACCTTCGATGACAACCTGAGAATGGACGATGGGCTTCTGATCGATACCATTGGTAAAACCTATGGCGTCACCTTTGATACTGCCACTAAACTGGTGGAAGACTACATACACCAGATTCGGGAAGCACTGGAGCGCAGAGAGATTGTGTCGTTCCTCAGCCTGGGAAGATTGTACCGCGATTTTGAACAAAATTTGCAGTTTCTTCCCGATGCTACCAATTTCAATGCAGAATCACATGGTTTGCCAGAAGTAAAAGCCTATCCTATCGCCAAACCAGAACCAGAAATTGAGCCTGTAGTAGTTGAAAATCAAACTACAAACACCACTCAATCCTCGGCGGTTCCGCTGGGCATCCTGATCAACAACTGGCTAAGAGACAATGTCCTCATCGTGGGTATTGTGGCAACGATCGCCATTGTCATTGTGCTGTTCCTATTCATCAGAAAGCCATTAGATGAATCAACCAGCAACCAGGATAACCTGGTCAATGTGTCTCCTCCTTCTCTTTCAGATGAGCAATACAAAAACGATTTCCCTCCTGAGGAACTGCCCAAAGAACAACGCCAGCCACTCACCAGCAACAAGCAAGGCGCTATTGTAGACGATGGAAAATACCAGGAAGATGCTAGTGTTGCGGAAAACAAACCTTCCAGCAAAACAAAAACTACGCCTGCGAAGACCGTACCTAAAGTAATTGAGAAGCCAACAATTACCCCCAAAGCCCCTGAGCCAGCTCCAGTGGGCGACAAAACCGGCATCATCGCCATTGGCTCATTCAAAGACCAGGGAAACGTGGCCAAATTGGTGCAGAAAATCTCTGCCGCTGGCTACACTCCTTATAAAACCAGCGCTGGTGATTTGACCAAAGTAGGTGTTCAATTTAATTACAGCACCACCGCCGAACTCAATTCAATGCTCAGCCAGGTACGCAAAAAGTTTGAACCTGGAGCGATCATCATCAAGCGGTAAGGCTTCGGATATTTAAAATTTTGCAAAAAATAGGGTTCACGCAGATTTCACACAGATTGATGCGCAGATTTACACAGATTTTTTCTGCGTCAAATCTGCGCTTTAGTTTGTGCAAAATCTGCGCGAAATAATCTACAACAACCTTTTGTGCAGCAACTCCACAATGCTTTTTACCCGCTTATTGTATGGCGGAAACAACATGCTGATGGTGCCAAATTTGCGCTCAATGATGGATTTTTCATTGGAAAAAGCTACAAATCCATGAAAACCCATGTATTTTCCAATTCCACTGTTGTTGACACCGCCAAAAGGCAAGTTTGGATTGCCATACCCCAACATGTAATCATTGAGCACCGTACCTCCGGCTGAAGTATTGTCTAAAATATAGCGAATAAATTGTCGATCCTTAGCTCCGATGTATAGGGTAAGTGGCTTAGGGCGCTGACGAATGATCTTGACCACCTCTTCTTTGCTGGAATACGGAATAACCGGAAGCAAAGGCCCAAAAATCTCTTCCTCCATAATCAGCATGTCTTCACTGATGTTGCCAAGCAAGGTAGGCGGCACAAAGCGCTCGGCCTCGTTCCAAGTTCCACCAAGCAATTCTGTTGCCCCTTTGTCGAGGGCATCTTCATACAAGCGCCGCAAGCGCTGGTAATGCCGAGGACTCACAATGCGGCAATAGTCGGGGTTTTCAATGAGGTTTGCGGAGTTGGGATACATCCGTTCTACCCCCGCACCAAAGGCCTTGACAAAATCGTCAAATTTGGAGGCTTCTACCAGTGCGTAATCGGGTGCAATACAGGTTTGGCCATTGTTGAGGCATTTTCCCCAGACCATGTTGTACGCCAAGGTACCAATTGAAGCGGAGGCATCCACAATTGCCGGCGATTTGCCCCCCAGTTCCAGGGTAACCGAAGCCAAATTTTTCGCAGCAGCAGCCATTACTACCTTGCCAATCTGCGGACTTCCCGTGAAAAAAATGTGGTCAAAAGGCAGTTCCAACAAGGCAGTTGATACCGAGGCATCGCCTTCTACCAGGGCAACTTCTTCTTTTGGAAAAAGCGTCTCAATGGCCTTGGCCATGTAAGCTGAGGTATGCGGCGTGAGCTCAGAAGGTTTGATGATCACCGTATTTCCTGCCGCGATGGCATAGATCAATGGTGAAAAAGTCAGGTTGAATGGGTAGTTCCAGGGCGAAATGATCAGGCAAACGCCCTTGGCTTCGTAGTGAATGGAGGATACCGTCCCCACCAATGAAATGGGCGTTGCCACTTTTTGAGGCCGCATCCAACGGCGCAGTTCGCGGCGGGCATGCAAGGCGTGGCTCTTGACTACCGCGATTTCCGAAATCATGACTTCAACTTCGGCCTTCTTAAAATCCTGGTACATGGCGTCTTTCAAGCCCTGCATTTCCTGGGCATCGTCCACGAAGCGAATGAGCTGGTTGAGGCGCTCAATGCGTTGGCTGGCGGTGGTATTGGCCATTTCAGGGGCATGCGCTTGTTGCTTTTGGAACAAGGTAGCGAGGTCTATTTGGGTGGTGGTTTTCATTTTTTTGTCGGGGCGACCCTTTGTGGTCGCCCTGTTGGGGCGACCACAAAGGGTCGCCCAATTTTCCGCGGTCAACCCCGCCCTCCATTTCATGGATGGCGTTTTTTGGGGCAACCACGTAGGGTTGCCTCTACTTGAATTTTTCGATGTTGTATCCTTTCATGATCGTATCCTCGTAATTGCTTGGGAATAACCGCGCAATCCTGTCCATAAATTTGGCATCCTTGCCCACCAATACCCGTTTTTCTTTGCGCTGAATGCCCTGGATGATGCGGGTTGCGGCATCGGCAGAACTGGTTTTGGCCATGCGGTCGAATACATCCGAAAATTTGGCCAATCGATCTTGCTGGGAAGTATCGATGTTGCGCACGATGTTGGTTTTGATGCCCCCGGGGTGTACACAAGTCACTGCGACGCTGGTTTTGGCCAATTCTTGCCGCAGAGTCTCCGTAAATCCGCGCACTGCAAACTTGGCTGTCACGTACGCCCCTTGATCGGGGTACGCCGCAATGCCAAAAATACTGGACACATTGACCAATGCTGCTTCAGGTCTTTCTTTCAAAAAAGGGATGAATGCCTTCGAGCCGTAAATCACCCCCCACATGTTGATGTTGATCACTTTTTCAAACAGCTCATACGGCGTACTTTCGATTTTTTGTTGCAAAAAAGTGATGCCCGCGTTGTTGATCACAATGTCAACTCCGCCAAAGCGATTCACGGTTTCCTGGGCAAAGTTGTACACTTCGGTGCGGTCGGCTACGCTAAAGGCGCGCCCACCAGCTTTACCACCGCTTTGCTCAATGATTTGGATGGTATCATTTAAGGTATCTTCATTCCAGTCATTGAGTACCACGGTAGCGCCTGCGCCGGCCAACTGGATGGCCAATTCGCGCCCCATCCCTGAACCAGCACCCGTAATGACGGCTATTTTTTTATTGAAATCTTTCACACGATCTGATTTTTTACATGACTTGTCAATATTAGTTTTTTTGAAAAACTTCTCAAAGGTTTACAACAATTTTTTTGAGGTATATCTTTCTATAAAAAATTCCCCCTTACAATTGAAACTGCTGCCCATGCAGCCTTTGTCCACCGTCCACGTAAACGGTCTCTCCGGTGATGTACGCCGCATAGGGCGACACCAAAAATGCACACAACCAGGCCACTTCATCCGTGCTGCCCAGGCGCCGCATGGGGATGGTTTCCGCCAGGCCATTCAGCATTTCTGGTGGGTAGTTTTCCAAACCCGAAGATTGGATGATGCCCGGCGCTACTGCATTGATGCGGATGTTGTATTTGCTCCACTCTACCGCCAGGGTTTTGGTGAGGTTGTCTACTCCCGCCCGGGCTGCCCCCGTATGCGCCATGCCCGGCACGCCCCGGTAAATGTTGACGATGATGTTCAGTATGGTGCCCTGCTTTTGGGGAATAAAAAAAGCATTGGCCATGATCTGTGTCATGTACCAGGTGCCGTTCAGGTTGTTGTTGATGACGGCATTCCAGCCTTTTTCGGCCATGTCTTCGGCGAGCGAAGGAAATTGGCCACCAGCATTGTTGACCAGAATGTCCAAACGGCCTGCTTTTTCCTGGATAAAGGCGGCAAGACTGCGGATTTGCTCGGTATCCCGAATGTCGCAGACTTTGTAATCGCATTGCCCCAGGAGGCTCAATGATTCCTGGGCTTTTTGCAGCTTTTCTTCCTTGCGGCCAGCAATGAATACCCTGGCGCCAGCTTGGAGCAGTTGTACTGCAATGGCATAACCAATGCCGCTGCCGCCGCCAGTTATCAGCGCTACTTGTTGATCAAAAACATTGGGTTGAAGCATGAGTTGATGGATTGAGGTGGTAATGTGCTAGGCGTAAATCGAGGTAGTTGCCCACTGCGGTGCATTAGTAGTGGGGCAAAAATAAATGTTCATTTTTTTGAGCCAAAGGATTATTTGAGGCACTTAAAATGAATCGCTTACTCATCTAATCCTTTGGCAAAATGAACATTTATTTTTTTATCGCCCCTTAGCCGGGATTTGTTTTTTTAAAGCCCGCTCAAACTCATGGGCGTGAACCTCGATGGTGTGTCGTTTGGCCTTGGTGAATTCTCGGTCGATGTGGTTGGCATCTTTTTCGGCCAATTCGGCCAGGTTAGGAGGCAAGCTCCAGCGTCCCATGATGTAATTGGCCGCCAGTTTGGCCTGCAAGTCACTGTAGGGCCAAATGGCCCCCTGCGGCTGAAACAAACCAATAAAAACCAGCGTAGGGTGCTCGGCATGAAACATGCGCAAGTAAAGCGGAACGCGATCGGCTTCTTCGTAATTGATGAAATCCGAGGCAAAAAATGGTGTACTGATTTTATAACCCGTAGCCGCCAGGATGGTGTCATATTCTTCTTCCAGGCCGTTGGCAAAAGTGACTTTGCGGCCTTTCATGCTGGTAATTGCGGGACGGGGATGCACCTTGCCATGGCGGATTTTGTACAGCAATTCTGAATTCACGGTAGGGTGCGCCTTGAGCACTGGAAAGGCTGGATCGGGGAGTCCATAATCCGAGTATTTCCCCACCTGAATGCGCAAACTCAATTGCCGCAAAAAACTCGCAATCGGCTTGGGAATCCATTGCATTTGATCGTTGAAGGTATCGGTGGGTTTGCCCATAAAAAACTTGGGAACAATGTATTGCGGCCCACGGGTGCTGATGGCTACAAAGTCAGCTACTCTGCTTATTTCTACTGCGCAATCGCAACCCGAATTGCCCGCTCCGATCACCAGCACTTTTTCATGTTGAAACGGCGAAGCAGTTTTGTAACTGTGTGCGTGCAGGTATTTTCCGGTAAATTCACCTGGTAAAGCTTCAGGGTGGCGGGGTACATTGTGGTGGCCATTGGCAACCAGAAGATAATCAAAAATTTCTTGCTGGCCATTGTCCAGGCTAATGACCCAACGTTCAGCGTTGGTTTTTTCTGCTTTGAGTACGCGCGTATTGAATCGAATGTAGGGATACAAACCAAAATGCATTGCATAATCCTGAAAATACCTCAACAATTGGGCATGCGATGGATAATCTGGATATGCCTCAGGCATGGGAAAGTCCTGAAACTCCGACATTTTTTTGGAACTGATGATGTGGGTCGTTTCACAAACACTGGAGTGAGATTCCGCTGGCGAATACACCCAATTGCCCCCGATTTGGTTGTTTTGCTCGTAGCAAATTACCTCATTCGCTCCTGCTTGTAGCAGGTTTTTAAGGGTTGTTATTCCCGAACAACCCGCTCCGATTACACAAATTCTTTTCATTTTTTTTGCGTTAAAGCTTGTCTGCCGTGGCGGTTATTTCCTGCAATAAACAAAGCCCTTTGGGTGTCAGGTGGGGCATTAACAGACTCCAAACCGTTTGCCGCGCTTCTTCAAAGTCAATATCGGCCATATCTTGCTTGCGCAAAACGTGCTGCACACACCAAAAAGTCATGATCATCCAGAGGGTATGCCCAATTCTGCGGTATTGGTTGGGTACCTGTTCGGGTTTAATGTTGCCCAGTTCTACCGAGAGTTGCATGACTACGTTCACGAACATAATTGAATTTTCGTAAAACTGGCGTTGAAATTCGGCAATATCCGGGTAGTTGCGCAAAATATGAGGTCCATCTAATTGAATAAAAATGTACTTCTGTGCCAGTTTCAATAAGGGTACAATCAACGAATTGATGTTTTCAAAAGAAGGGGAGTTTTGCATGTTTTGGAACATCTGTTGCCTTTCCAGGTCCAATTGTCGGTACACTTCCTCGATGATGTGTTCGTGGTTGGAAAAATGATAAGCAAGATTACCAACACTCATGCCAACGCTGTCGGCGATATGCTTGAGTGTCGTATTGTTCACCCCTTGTACATTGTACAATGTGATCGCTGCGTTGATGATCCGTTGCTTGGTAGGTTTAATGGCCATGAAAATGAAGGCTAAAGCGAGGAAAATTCACTGAACTATGTCCCGTTAAAATTAGGTTATTTTTCCAAACAGCTCAAAGTTAACATTCGTTAAGAAATATTGCTGTGGTGGCAGAAAGAAAAGATCCGTCAAAAAGTGCATATAAGTAACTCTGTTGATTTCTTATTCTTTTTTTAATCATTATTAATCATTTCATAATCAAATATTCACATTCAGTTAATATTAAACATACAATTTTGCTCCATTCAAAAAATACAATAGACGGCCACTTAATAATACAATGAAACGGGAACTCGATCTTGTAATACTGTCAGATATTCATCTGGGCACCTACGGTTGCCACGCCAAAGAACTGCTGACCTATTTGAAAAACATCAAAGTAGGTGCATTGGTACTCAACGGTGATTTCATCGACATGTGGCAATTCCGCAAAAGCTACTTTCCACAAGAACACTTGCAAATCATCCAACGCATTTTGCGCATGGCGGCCAAGGGAACGCAAGTATACTACATCACGGGCAATCATGATGATGCGTTGCGGCGCTATTCCAACTTCTCGTCTGGAAATATCCACTTGCGCGACACCCTGGAGCTACAAATCAAAGGAAAATCCTACTGGATGTTTCATGGAGACATCTTCGATCTCTTTATCAAGTATTCTCCATTCATTTCCAAATTAGGAGGCAAAGGCTACGATTATTTGATCTTATTGAACCGCTGGGTCAACAAAGTGCGGGCTTTTTTCGGATTGCCTCGCTTGTCTTTTTCCCAAAAGATCAAATACAGCGTCAAAGAGGCCATCAAGTTTGTCGACGATTTTGAAGAAAAGGCCATTGATCTTGCTGCGGAGAAGGGCTTTGATTTTGTTGTATGCGGCCACATTCACCGCGCCCAAATCAAAACCATGGAGCGCCACGGCAAACAAGTAACCTACTTAAATTCTGGTGACTGGGTTGAAAGCCTTACCGCTCTGGAGTTCAAATGGGGCGAATGGTCAATTTATGAATACAACGAAGCTGATTTTGCCATCAGCAATCCCCGTGTGCTGGTTCACCCTGCTACCCTCGAAGAAGAGGAGGATGAAGCTCCAACCGGTGAAGCACTAAGCACTGCTGCCATATTTGAGCAGATCGTCAATCAGGCAGCACCCAAAAAACGAAGTGCGTATTAAGCTCATTTCCATCAAAGAGACTTACTTTAACCATTCAATAGCTGTTAGAGGTACAGGACAATAAAAGTGCTATACCTTTTTTTTTAATAATATTCCTACCTTTGCCCCGAAATTCGGAAGCATAGGTTTCCATTTTTTTTTTTTAGAACTTTGTGATCCAAATACCCCGAAACTTGTTTCGAGAAGGTACTATATTGAGGGAATATGAAGAACATTCGAAATTTTTGTGTAATTGCCCATATCGATCACGGTAAAAGTACCTTGTCTGACCGTTTGCTGGAATTCACCAAAACCATTGATAAGCGCAACATGGTTGCCCAGACTTTGGACAACATGGATCTGGAACGCGAACGTGGAATCACCATCAAGAGCCACGCCATTCAGATGAGTTATCCACATACCGATGGTGAGGTGTACACTTTCAATATGATCGATACTCCGGGACACGTTGACTTTTCCTATGAAGTATCTCGTTCTATTGCCGCCTGTGAAGGCGCACTCTTGCTCGTTGACGCCTCCCAAGGCATTCAGGCTCAGACTATTTCCAATCTGTATCTGGCCATCGAGCACGACCTGGAGATCATCCCGGTGTTGAATAAAATTGACATGGAAAGTGCCATGATCGATGAGGTATCTGACCAGATTATCGATTTGATCGGTTGCAAAAAAGAAGACATTTTACTGGCCTCTGGCAAGACAGGTTTGGGTATTCAAGAAATCATGAATGCTGTTGTTGACCGTGTTCCAGCCCCCAAAGGTGATCCGGAAGCTCCGCTGCAAGCCTTGATTTTTGACTCCGTATTCAACTCCTTCCGTGGGGTAATCGCCTATTTCCGCATCCTCAATGGCCGCTTGACCAAAGGGGAAAAAATTCGCTTTTTCCATACTGGAAACGAATACCATGCAGATGAAGTGGGGATTTTGCAAATGAATCTGATTCCGCAACCCGTATTGGAAGCGGGCAATGTAGGCTACATCATCACGGGCATCAAAGAATCGCGTGAGATCAAAGTCGGGGATACCATCACCAATGCGCTCACGCCTTGTTCAGTAGGCATCCATGGTTTTGAGGACGTAAAACCGATGGTTTTTGCAGGCCTCTTCCCTATCGACAACGATGATTTTGAAGACCTCCGCGATAGTTTGGAAAAACTGCAACTCAACGACGCTTCCCTAGTTTTTGAACCAGAAACATCGGTTGCCCTGGGTTTTGGATTCCGTTGTGGATTCCTGGGCATGTTGCACCTTGAAATCATTCAAGAACGCCTCTCCCGGGAGTTCAACATGGATGTGATCACCACCGTTCCCAACGTATCTTACTTTGCGACCAATACTAAAGGCGAGCAATTTGCGGTACGTACGCCTACGGATTTGCCCGATCCCAACTACTTGCAAGAGGTACAAGAACCCTACATCCGGGCACAAATCATCACCAAGCCGGAATACATCGGGACCATCATGACCCTTTGTATGGAAAAGCGGGGGATTCTGATCCGTCAAACTTACCTCACCACTTATCGCGTAGAATTGACCTTTGAGATGCCTTTGGGGGAAATTGTTTTCGACTTTTACGATCGCCTCAAATCCATTTCTCGGGGATACGCTTCCTTCGATTATTCCATGATCGAATACCGGGCTTCCGATTTGGTGAAATTGGACATCAAACTGAATGGGGAAAATGTGGATGCGCTTTCCGCTCTCGTACACCGCACCAAAGCAGAGGCTTTTGGCCGCAAAATCTGCACCCGCCTCAAAGAACTGCTGCCTCGTCAGCAATTCCTGATTGCCATCCAGGCTGCGGTGGGTGCCAAAATCATCGCCCGCGAAACCATTTCCGCCCTCCGCAAGGACGTAACCGCCAAGTGTTATGGTGGGGACATCTCTCGTAAGCGCAAATTGCTTGAAAAGCAGAAAGAAGGAAAGAAAAAGATGCGCCAGATCGGAAACGTAGAAGTGCCCCAAAAGGCATTTTTGGACGTATTGAAGTTGACGGATTGATCGGTTAATGTGCCGATGTGCTGATGCGCAGAATCCTGAAAATTTGTACTGGCCAATCTGCTTCGCTTCAAACTTGTCATTATTCTTTTCCAAAACTGCTTTAAAAAGTCGATTTTGGAAAAGAATAATGCTCATTTTCTGCCAAAATCGACTTTTAAAAGCAGTTTTGGCAGAAAATAAAGGCTGATGGACCTCGTCTTGCGCAATAAAATCGCTGCATTTATTCAAAGCACCAAGACGAAAAAATCCGTATTTCTAGTGATGCTGACTACGTTTGGGTTGGTAAAAAATGAGTACGCCCGCTCGGTGGTGCAGAATGAATTGAAGATGGATGATTTGTTTGGAGGCTAAGCAACGGCCGTAGGAATAGTCAATAACTCTGCTGCCAATAAATTTCCCGATTCTTCCAGGTCGTAATCATCTTGTAGCCCCAACCAGAACTTGGCCGAAGTACCAAAATACTTACTCAAACGCAACGCAGTATCCGCAGTAATCCGCCGCTTTCTTTTCACGATTTCACTGATCCTGGTTTGGGGAATCATCAGGTCTTTGGCAAGCTTGTATTGGCTGATGGCCATAGGGATCAGAAACTCTTCGAGGAGGACTTCGCCGGGATGGATGTTGGGTAATTTTTGCATGGTGACGGGTTAATGATAGTCAATGATTTGGACTTCGAGCGCGTTGTTCTCTTCCCATTTGAAGATGATTCGCCATTGGTTGTTGATTCGAATGCTCCAGAAATCTTTCATGTCTCCTTTCAGTTTTTCCAATCTATTTCCTGGAGGTATACGCAAATCTTCAATGTCTTGGGCGCTATTGATCATTCTGAGCTTTCTTCTTGCCACAGGTTGAATGTCATGAGGAAATTTCTTAGAGTATGATCCATTCCAAATTTTCTCGGTTTCCTTGTCAGCAAAGCTTTTAATCATAGTAACGCGCTAAGTTAGTAACGTTAAAAGTAAGTAATTGGTTCGGGAGTTCAAAATTTTTCTTTGTCCAGGCTTTATCAGCAGTAATTCGCCGCTCCCTATGGAATGTTTTTTTATACAAAATCAAGTTTATATGCCGCGCTATACTGATGACTCGCTGTTTTGGAAGAGCAATGAAAGGTCAATATTTCAGGATTTTCATTAAGCGGTAACCCGACCATGACTAAATTTTCAAATTGGCATTCTATATATTCTCGGGCTGGTAATAAATAATTTCCAACTAATTTAAACTCA
Organism: Haliscomenobacter sp.; assembly: GCF_040403615.1. NCBI lineage: Bacteria > Pseudomonadati > Bacteroidota > Saprospiria > Saprospirales > Haliscomenobacteraceae > Haliscomenobacter > Haliscomenobacter sp. The sequence continues at coordinate 44,355 of NZ_JBBAKG010000015.1, forward strand.
TTGATTTTATCAATTTCAGCTTGACCATCCATCGGCCTAAAAAATTCAATTACCGATGAGCTGATTTCGACAACCCCATCTTCAAAAAAGGTTATTATTTCTTCATAAGGAGTGCAAAAAAAAATCCCACCGGCGTGTAAATCAGTGCTCGCGCGTGGGCCAGATTTGTAAGGTTTCCCAAGTTTTATTTTTTCTAATGGATTCATGGTTTGGCTTTGCTTAATTTCTCCCTCAATATAAGGCTAAAAAACACCCCCGCCAATACCAAAAACGGCAAATTCGACCCGATCATCCGCAGATTCCCAGACAGTGCTCCCGCCAGAAAAAAGATAAACACCACGGCGGACAGCAGTACTACGCCCAAAATATTTACCCAACGATTGGGCTTACGCACGATTGCCGCATACAACAGGATCAGTAAACCGACTATGGCAGACAAGATGACCGGATGGAATACCGTATTCAAGGAAAGACCTTGTACAAAAATTAATTCGTAGACGGTTTGGGCGATGAAGATAGAATGGCCATCACCCCATTCCAGATAACAAAGGAAAAAACTTAAAAAGAGCCCCAAATTGATGAGCTTTTTCATGACTGCGCAATTTGGGGCAAAAGGTAAGCGGGTCTTACCACTTGGTTACTGCAAAAAAAGCCTTCTTCGGCTGATATTTTTCATCGAAAAGAAGCGGATAATCCTTACGGCCACGGACGGGGAAGTTATCCAACCAGGTGGACTTGTCGGACAAATTCCAGAAAGTAACGCCAGTGATGACTTTGCGGTGTTTGCGGAGTACTTCAAAGAGCATTTTGTATTGAGCAACCTGTTTGGCTTCAATTTCAGGGGTATACTCTACTTTGCCAGTGAAGGCTTCCGCCCTTCGCTCATGCTCTTTGGGATGAATCGATACATCCAATTCCGTAATCTGGACTTGCAAACCCAAACCTGAAAATTTGGTAATCGAAGTCTCCAACTCCTCCGCGGTGGGTTCTGTGAGCGCCCAATGTCCCTGCAAACCTACTCCATTAATCGGTACTCCTTTTTCCTTCAATCCTTTCACCACTTGATAGATGCGCGCTCGTTTGGCGGCATTTTCGGTATTGTAATCATTGTAAAAAAGGATTGCTTTGGGATCGGCTTCGTGGGCGTACTGGAAAGCTTTTTCAATGTATTCCGGGCCAATGATCTCGTAAAATGGGGATTTGCGGTAAAGGTCGGTTCCATCACCATCGGGTACTGCTTCATTGACCACATCCCAGGCGTAAATTTTGCCTTTGTACCGACCCACGACATCGAAAATGTGTTGCTTCAGGCGCGCCAAAAGTACTTCCTTGGTCACCGTTGCACCCGTAGAATCTTTGAAAAACCAATTGGGTGTTTGAGTGTGCCAGCAAAGGGTATGGCCGCGCAGTTTGAGACCATGTTGCACTGCGAAGTCTGCAATTTTATCGGCTGGAGCCCAGTTGTAGCGCTTTTCTTCGGGGTGGATTGGCCCCATTTTCATGGCATTTTCCGGTGTCATGCTATTGAACTGCGCCAGGATCAGGGCAGATTCAGCGGCATCATCCATCATACGGGGGGCAACGGCTACCCCGATGGGGAAGTACTTTTTGTAATAATCCTTGAGCCCTTTGGTGGTTTGGGCAAAAGTGAATTGGCTCATCAAGGCCAACAAGAGTATAAGGAAAGATTTGATTTTCATGTTGATTTTAGTTTTTGAAAACTGAATTTACTCATCGGTGCGAAAAGGAGAGGCAGGCAAACCCTCTCGATTGTACAAGTTCGCATCAGCGGGGTTATCCGCCCAGGCGTATCTGACATACATGGGCTGTAATACCTGGGAATTGGAAACCAGAATCGTCTGATCGGCCTGTATTTCCGCCTTCGCCCATACGAAACGTTTGTCTGCTCCCGCAATCGCAAAGCAAGCCAATGGCTCGCCATCTTTGCTGATCATGCCCGTCCCGGTATGTTTGAAATGCAAACGGATTTTATCTCCTTCGATCTGGTAATGATCGTATTGTGGGCCAGAGTGGACGACATTTTGATCCCCATAGGCAAGGCGTTGTGCGGCCAAAGCCAGGCGTATGCCCACATCCTTTTTGTTCAGGGGGTGGATGTCGTTCCATTCGCCCAGGTCGATCGCCACTGCCAAGCCCGTATTGGGCACCGCCAGTGACTTGAACTGTGCGTCGCGCAAAACCGCCCAATTGCTTTCAGAAGGCAGGTAATTGACCTCCATAAAATTGGCCAGTTGCACCGTTATGAAGGGCAAATCCCCCTGCTTCCACTGCTTGCGCCAATCCTGGATCAAGGCAGGTAAAAGCTGGTAATACGGCCACGGGTTCCCGGCATTAGATTCTCCCTGGTACCACAAAAAACCTTTTGCTGCACAATTGATCAAAGGAGCAGCCATGGCGTTGAACAAAGCCGTGGGTTGGTTTTGCAGGTTGATACCACTGATTGGAGGAGTGGTGACTGGGGGGAAAACATCGCCCACTTTGTATTGCCAATCCCCTTTGAGGTCGATTTGCTGGCCGTTTGCGCTGAGGAAGTAAGGCTTATCGGGTACAAATCCGCCTTTGCCTTCATTGTTGATGACCCTTACAACCAAGGTGTTTTTGCCTGGTTTGAGCAAATCTGCGGGTAAATTGTACCTGCGCGGCGGATACTGGTAAGTGATGTTGCCCACGGCTTGGCCATTGACATAGGCAAAATCAGCATCAACAATGCGTCCCAGAAACAGCTTGGCCGGTACGCCACACATGGCAGCGGGTACTTCAATTTCCTTGCGGTACCAGACTACTCCATTCAATTCCTTAATACCCTGATCCTCCCAATATCCTGGTACACTGATGTTGCGCCAGTTTTTGGGTACATAGGCAGGATCAAACCATTTTACAGATTCCAGCAGCCCTTTGTCTGCACTGGGCCGAGTTACAGTGGCTAACCGCGCCTTGCGGTTGAGGGAATTGACGTAGCTGGTATCCTTGTTTTGTTGGATGGTTGCCAACAAATCGGGAAAAGCCATCAAGCCCGCTTCGCTGATCCAGGCTTCGATGGGCGTCCCACCCACACTCGCATTGATCAAGCCAATCGGTATCTGGTATTTGTCGTAAATGCTTTTGGCAAAAAAATAGGCCGTCGCTCCAAAACGCAATACGTTTTGAGGGGTAGTCACTTCCCATTTCCCACTCGGCAAGTCCGCTTGTGGTTCTTGTAGATTGGTCAGGGTCGGGATAAAAAAATTGCGGATGGCCGGGTAATTGGCTTGTTCAATCTCCAACGGATAACGCTCTTTGACCCGTTCCATGGGCAAAACCATATTCGATTGCCCGGCGCAAATCCATACGTCGCCAAAGTACACATCCCGAATTTGCAGCTCATTTTTCCCTTTGAGGTTGATCTCAAATGGACCTCCCGCTGCTTGCGGTGGTACGGTAACGCTCCAGTTTCCGGCCTGATCAGCTTTGCCACGGTAAGTTTTATCCTTGATGCGGATACTGATGTTTTCCTGTGCTGAAGCCCAGCCCCAAAATTTCAGGGTCTGGTCTCGCTGCAACACCATGCCATCGCTGATGAGGCGAGGCAAGCGAATTTGAGCCAAACCGAAAAGGCTCCAACCCAGGAAAAACAAGGTCAGCGCTAGCTTACTTGTAGGCATCGAGCGTCTGGATTGTCCCATCTGCATTGTATTTCAACTCCATCATCTTTACATTCCGCAAGTGGGTTTTGCCTGAGAGTTGCACATCGTGGTAAAACAGGTACCATTTGCCCTGGAATTCAGCAATGGAGTGGTGATTGGTCCAACCTTGTACAGGTTTTAGCACAATGCCCTGGTAAATAAATGGGCCATAAGGGTTGTCGCCGATGGCGTAGCACAAGTTGTGGGTATCGCCTGTGGAGTACGAGAAGTAGTATTTGCCATTGTACTTGTGCATCCATGCGGCTTCAAAGAAACGTTTGTCGTTATTGCTTTCGAGAAACAGGTTGCCATCTTTGTCCAGAATCTTGACCTCTTTGACTTCCTCGGTAAAACTTTTCAGGTCGGAGCTGAGTTTGGCTACGCGGGGTAGAATGGCGGTTTCGTTGCCCTTGCGCAATGCGCCTTTGGCATCGTACTGGTTTTTATTCCAACGTTGCAACTGGCCACCCCAGATGCCCCCAAAGTAGAGGTAAAAGCTGCCGTCATCGTCTTTGAACACTGTGGGATCAATGCTGTATGCACCTTTGATGGGTTCGGGTTCGGCCTTGAAAGGCCCTTCGGGTTTTTTGCTCGTGGCTACCCCGATGCGAAATACATCCTGTTTGTCTTTCACTGGAAAATACAGGTAATACATCCCATCTTTGAAGGTTGCATCTGGTGCCCAAAGCTGCCGGCCTGCCCAGGGAATGTCCTTAATGTCGAGTGCTACGCCGTGATCGGTTACTTTGCCGCCCATTTTTTTGAGCGACAAAATGTGGTAGTCACGCATGGCAAAGTGGCCACCGTCGTCGTCTTCTTTGATTGCAGCATCAATGTCGTGCGAAGGATAAATGTAGATGCGTCCTTTGAATACATGCGCCGATGGGTCTGCAGTGAAGATGTGCGAAACCAGGGGCTGAGAAACGGGTTGTTTGCCATTGCCAGATTGACTGTAGCCACTCATTGCCAGACCTAAGGCCGCGATGAGTGCAAATGTTTTTTGTTTGTTGTTCATATCCAGATAGAATTAAAAATACGGCCTGAAAATAGTGCCTTTTTCTGAATAATGTGTAGCTTGATCCGGTATAACCATCACACTATGTTTTTAAGCTTCTTCTATGCATTGCGCAAAAACGGCATTCCAGTCAGCTTGCACGAGTACCTGGCCTTGCTGGAGGCGTTGCAAAAAGAAATTGGAACATACTCCATCGACGATTTTTATGCTTTGAGCAAGGCCATTTTGGTCAAACGTGAAGCCCATCTGGATCGTTTTGACCAACTTTTCAGCCAGTTTTTTCGCAACATCGACAACCTGGCTCAAGCCCTACTGGCTACCGAGATTCCTGCGGATTGGCTGGAAAATCAGTGGATGCGCAATCTAAGTGACGAAGAAAAAGCAGCCATCGAAAAGATGGGGGGGCTGGATGCCCTGCTGGAGCGCCTGAAAGAACTCCTCGAACAACAAAAGGAACAACACCAAACAGGCAATCGCTGGATTGGCACTGGCGGAAGTTCTCCATTTGGCAATAGAGGCTACAACCCCGAAGGCATTCGGATGGGGCAAGAAGCCGCAGGCAATCGCACCGCCATCAAGGTTTGGGACGAACGTGCCTTTAAAGGCCTGGATGATCGGGTAGAACTCAATACCCGCAACATCAAACTCATCCTCAAACGTTTGCGCATCTTGACCCGCGAGGGAATTCCAACCGAGCTAGACCTTGATGGCACCATTCGCAAAACCTCCGAAAATGCGGGGATGCTGGACATTGCGCTGCACCCTTCCAAACAAAATCGGGTAAAAGTGCTGCTGCTCATGGACGTGGGTGGCTCCATGGATGATCACATCGAAATGTGCGAGCAACTATTTTCGGCAGCCAAATGGGAATTCAAGCACCTGGAGTTTTTTTACTTCCACAATTGCGTCTACGAATCGGTTTGGAAAGACAATAAACGCCGCTTCCGGGAAAAAATCCCCACGCTGGAACTGATCCACAAATTCAACAGCGATTACAAACTGGTTTTGGTGGGCGACGCAGCGATGTCGCCTTACGAAATTTTTTACAAGGGCGGCAGCGTCGAACACGCCAACGACGAACCGGGCATGACCTGGCTCAAACGCCTGAGCGATCATTTCAAACACCTGGTTTGGATCAATCCCATCCCGGATTACGAATGGGATTTTTATGAATCGGTCAATGTACTCCGCGATTGGACTGGACAACGCATGTTCCCAATGACGGTAGATGGTTTGACCAAGGCAATGAAGTGTCTGAAGAATCGGAAATTTGTGCACGAGAATAAGGCTTGGGAGGAATAATCCTAAGTCGCCGAAATTCCCCCATCTCCCACATACCGTGGCTCCATAGCCTCTTCAAATGTATATAACTCCACCAATTGCTTTTTTCCTTTGAGTTCAAAAATTCCCACCCGCTTGGGATGGTATTGCAGGGGTGGTAGATCCAATAAATCCAGCAGATTTTTGCTGATCAGCATCCGCACCCGGAATTTATTGCATACTGCCTGGATGCGGGCAGATGTATTCATGGTATCGCCAGAATAGACGATGTCTTTTTTGATGACCCCGATTTCTCCGGTGGTTACCGCACCACAATGAATTCCCGCTTTGAACTCTGGTGCAACGCCATATTTGTCCCGGTAAAAGCCCGAACGCCGCAGCATCAACTCCTGCATGCGAAAAAAACAGCGGATGCAGTTGGCGTTTTTTAACCCCCGCTTCATGTCCCAGGTAATCACAATTTCATCCCCCACGTACTGGTAAATTTCTCCAGAAGTATCCACTATCGGGATCGTGACGTCTCGGAAGAAATCATTGAGGAAATTAAAAAATTGCACGTGTCCCAATTGCTCGGCAATGGCGGTAGACCCCTTGATGTCGACAAACATAAAAACGCGTTCCTCTTCGCGCGGGCGATGGTAATGCCCCAAAAGCATTTTGATGAGTACGCCTTGACCATATTTTTCATTGACGTGCAGCGCAATCGTCGTAATGAAAGCAATGATTGACCAAAAAATAAGGATTTTGATGTAAAAAGGCCGGTCAAACAAAAAAGTACTGCGGGCAAGCACTTCGGGGTCAAGTCCATTTTCTCCGTAACGGATGCTCAGCAAAACCCCGTGAGTGAGTAGAAAAATGCCAAAATTAAGTAATGAAATTACGAAACTGGAAATCAACAAGGCAAAGCCAAACGATTTCATCGTAAAGCGATCGCGCAAGAAAAACACCAGAAAACCGCCGGAAATAATACTGGAGAAGAAAGCAGAAAGGGTGTTAAACAACACAAAACGCACCACTCCTGCGTCGTGCACAGACCAGCCTGATGAAAGAGAATACGCACCTAAAGCGTCCAAAGCTCCAAGCAGCGTCCACCAGACAATGATCCAGAACAACTGGTTAAGTTTGAGCCGAAACCTTCTGGTATACTGTTCTTTCATACAAGTTTTGCGTAGTGCGTGCAAAAATACATAATTTGCGACGCAAGAAATCTTTATTTTTACGGTTGGTCCATGCAGCCCTTGATTACAACCAGGGCTATACGTAACCAAACAATACAACAAAATGCTACCAGAAAGGTGGTTTCAAATACGTAAAAACCTATGCTTCAGCATTTGTTAACTGTTGAAACGGCACTGATTACGTCGCGTACTGTCGTGCGTCGTTTTCGTGAAAACGATGGACAAAACTACTTTAAGCTTTTTCAAGATAATCTGGATCAACTCGAAAGTCGTTTCCCGCCCATCGTCGATAACATCCCCAATCAGGATGATGTAGAATTTTTTGTTCGCCAAAAACTTGCTTCCTGGCTTACTCAAAGTGAATATTGCCTGGGCGTTTGGGACAAAGACTCGGCGGTACCCATTGGTTTGGTGCGCATTTCCAATATCAATTGGGCGCTTTCCAAAGGAGAACTGTTCTTTTTTTTGGACAAATCGCGCTACAAAAAAGGCATCATGACCGAAGTGCTGCAAAAAGTGGTTCACTTTGCTTTCTACCAACTGCAATTGAACAAGCTGACGCTCCGTACCGAAAGTGACAATTTTGCTGCCCAGCGTTTGGCGCGCAAAGTTGGTTTTTTGCGAGAAGGAGATCTGCGATCTGAATACCGCCGTGCAAGCGGAGAATGGGTTGATCTGATGATTTTCGGCCTGATTAAATAACTTTGGGCTTTTAGCGTTTTAAAACCCTAATAGTCTAGAACTCGTTATCTTAAAAGAATATGTTGCCAAATTTACCATCCGAAGCCATCGTTTTCACCATAAATTCTGCGATCCGGCTAGGCCGAAATATCCAAAAAGCCTATGCGAATAGCATTCGGGCCAAGAGTTTAGTACTGCCTTTACCGAAGTTTGACAGCACACTAGACATTCTTTCGGCAGATCGTTTCTTTCAACGAGAAGGGGAAGACAATGGCCGCCAATTTCTAGTTCAATTGGAACACCTCAACGCCTTGCACCAAAAAAGCATGAGCCAGGGCTTGATAGATGGGGAGAAAGACGAATACCTGGAATATTACAAGACTTTTTTCCGCATGGTGCGCAACGGCAATGATGAATCCAAAATTCAGGATGGCGGCATCAATACCGAAGATGTAGTCGCGTTGCTCAAAATTCGCCAATGGGAAAAAGGCAAGGCACCACAACCCTCCGCCCTGCAACTTGTGGCGGGAAGTTTGGTGGAAATTGGCATCGATTATTTCAACAATGTTCCGGGCGCCCTCAATCTCGAGTCTTCTTACGGTCGGGCATTGAAGCAGTTTCTTGATGGCTTTGACGACATTGAAATTGCTGAAAGCGACAACCTGAAAAGAACCCTGGCCAAAGATATTTTGCCGAAATTGTTCATTGGTGCTGCCGAAAGCTTGAGTGAATTGAGCAGTACGGTGGCCAACGATGAGCAATTTCAGCTATTTATCAAGGCCACGGCCAATGGCATGGCCAAAGACCTCATCGCCCGCACCGCCAAAAGTGATTCCGCAGATTACCACGATACCGTGCGTTGGGGGCAATTGTTGCTCAGTAGTTTGATCAAAAACGCCGGACATTATGTTTTTTCAGCACCTTCAACTGTATTGGGTACTCCCGAAGCCAGTTCTGCGCTAATCCAACAAACCGGATTGACCCTGTTGAACATCATTCTGGACAAGGATACCGACAACATCAGTTTGCGGCGGGTATTGACCGTCGAAGCGCTAGATCAAATTGTACGCGCTTCCTTGAGCGTATTGGCCGAATATCCTGAATTGCTCACCCATCAACGTGGAGTACAGGAAATCGTGAGTGGGGTAAGTTCAGCAGTAGCCCGTTCGGGAATTCAACGCCCAGATTTGTTGCCCGAAATTTTACGCCTCGTACTCGAGCATACCGCTGGCAACCTCTACCTGGTTTGGGAAATTGAAGAAGAAGATGCCAAGCACCTCTTGGTCAACGCAGTACAACATATTTTAAGCGTATTGGCCAAACCTTCCAGCAATGGAGCATGGCGACCCCGTTTGTCCAAAACCCAGATGATCAACCTGGTTGGGGATTTGCTCGATGATGTGGTGCAACACCCTGGCTTGGTCACTGAAAAAGTACGTCAAGACTCCTTGCTTGCCGAAGTACTCAGCATCACGTTCCAGGCATTGGACAAAGTACCCAAAGAACAGCGGCTGCGTTGGGAAGTAGTTGAAATGCTGATTCAGCTCAACCTACGGGCAGTAGTCAAAAGTAAGTCTGTACTGGAAACCATCAATTGGGGAACGGACGAAGAGAGCACCACGATTTTAAACAAAATTCTAGACCTGATCTTCGTTTCTGTTTTCGATGGCAAAACCAATTTGGGCGTTGAGCGGGTCAAACTTTTGCAAGAAATTTTTGAATACGTAATGGATGTGGTGGTTGCGGAATACCCGAATCGCCTCGGCTTGGTGGTTGTCAAAATATTGGTTTCGCCAGAAACCGGAATAGACTTTTCAGAAGGCTTCAACCGCCCCTTGGCCGATGACATCGTGGAGGCGGCACTCATTCTGTTTACCCAGCACCCCGATTTGATTGTTGATGATTTAGCCCTGCAACGCATCATTGGTGGTGTAGCGGAAGCAGTCAGCAAAGCGGGCATTCATCAACCTGGCTTGCTTTCGGAAATTGTTCGCCTGGTATTGATCAAAACCGCTGATAACATTGAGTTGCTCATTGAAGCAGACCACAATGATGGGTTGGAATACCTCTTGGTGGTTGCCCTGCGGGAAATTTTGCAATCCTTTGGTGCAGAACCGCCAATTGGTCGATGGAAACCCCGCTTCACCCCTGAGCAACTGATTCAATTGACCGAATTCCTGCTGGATGAGGTGGTACAAAACCCTGCCTGGATTACCGACAAAGTGAATCAGAACAGTTTGCTGCGCGAAGTACTGGATCTGTCTTTAAGGGCCATGCAAAAAGTACCACCTGGACAGCGACTCAATGCGCAAACCTTTGAATACCTGATTGATGTGGTTTTAAGGGGTGTATCGCGTAGCCGAAAACTCCTGGAAAAGGTTCGTTGGGCTGACAACCAAACCGAGAGTGCAATTCTGGAAAAAGTCCTGGATTTGGTACTCAATTGTGTATTCCCGCCTTCTGAGGGTGCAGCGGTAGACAAACCCAAATTACTCATCGACTTGCTTGAATTTGTCTTTGATGTGATTTTGGCCGAAAACCCCGATGCCAAAGGATTGGCCTTACTGGAATTGATTTTATCGGATGCCGCAGGGATTGATTTTTCCAAAGGATTCGACCGGGATTTGGTGGAAGATCTTTTAGAGGCGGCGCAATATGCCATCGGGCAACATCCAGAATTGGTATCTGGAAAGCCCAATTTGGCCGACATCCTGGCCGATTGCTCGGCAGCCATTCACCTCCTGAGCATGGATCATCCCAATATTGGCGCCAAGATTTTGAGCTTAATCTTGGAACACAGCGCCGATAACCTGGAAGCCGTTTTGGATACCCGCGCTGAAAACCCCAAACACTTATTGGTAGAGGCGCTTCAGCAAATTGTGTTGGCCATTTCCGCAGAGCGCAGCAATGGCCGGTGGTCTAGAGTGATCACCGAAGAGCAAATGCTGGAATTGATTGAATTTGTGCAGGAGCAGTCCATTCCGATGCCTGAATTGCTCAAAGATGATTATGTGTTTCGGGTTCTTGATTGTATTCTGATGGCAATGGATCAAAAGTCGCCACAATGGCGTCCACCTTTTGCACTCCTGCAAATTTTGATGGAAAATCTGCTGCTTATCGCCAAGGAACACCGGGAGTTGCTCAAAAAGGCCAACCTGCCTGATCGGGTTGATCAACCCATTGTTCTCACTTATTTGGTTGAAAAACTCTTGGAATTGCTTTTCCGTCAGGATAAAAATACCCATCGCATTATTACTCAATTGCCCGCACTTGATGTTGTGGTAGACTTCTTCCTGACTACCCTCGAAGAGTGGGACATCAATGAACACGCAGTGGACAAAGCCGCTGGCAAATTACAATACCAACTGGATCGTTTCACACTGGGAGATATTTCCCTGGAGGATTTGTTGGACGAATTGGGTACCGACGAAGATTTCCTGTAGGGGCAACCCTGTGTGGTTGCACATGCAACCCAATCTGGTTGCACCGTGTTGGTCCTCCATGTGGTTGCACCACATGGAGGACTGGATGCCCACACAGGGGCATCCCTACGAGGGTTTCCATGCTTGGGCGACCTGTTTTTGTACCCCCAATCCATCAATACCCAATTCGATTACATCACCTGGTTTCAGGTAGCGGGGTGGTTTGAAACCCAATCCAACCCCAAACGGGGTTCCTGTTGAAATCACATCACCAGGCAACAGGGTCATAAACTGACTCAGGTAGTGAATCAAATGAGGGATTTTGAATACCAAATCATCGGTATTAGAATCTTGCACCATTTCGCTGTTTACAGATAACCAGAGTCGCAAATTGTGGGGATCAGTTATCTCATCGGGAGTTGCCAAAAACGGACCTAATGGTGCAAAAGTATCCGCGCTTTTTCCTTTGACCCATTGGCCTGAGCGCTCCAATTGGAATTCCCGCTCCGAATAGTCATTGTGCAATACATACCCTGCAACATATTCCATTGCTTCGGCTTCCTCTATATAGCTGGCTTTTTTACCAATGACTACAGCCAATTCGACTTCCCAGTCGGTTTTGATCGAATTTTTGGGAATGATCAGGTTGTCATATGGGCCGCAAATGGCGGTAGTGGCTTTAAAGAAAACCACTGGCTCCTCGGGAAGAGCCATGCCGGATTCTGCGGCGTGCTTGGCATAATTTAGTCCAATGCAAATGAGTTTGGAGGGTCGGCCAATGCAGGCTCCGAGTCGCTCTAAAGGATCGATTGCTGCGCAAGTAGCGGCATTTGCAGTCACCCAAGCTGACAATTCCTTGATTTTGCCACTGGCAAAAAATTGTTCATCAAAATCGGTTGTGAAAGCAGAAACATCGATGCGGCGACCATCGGGAAGCTGGACTCCCGGTTTTTCGGCTTCAGGTGCGCCGTAGCGGATTAATTTCATGGTGTGGTTTTTTGCGTTTATGGTTTTGGATGATGTGTTGCGAACTTCGTTCGAGGTGTTTTTTTCACGAACTTCGTACTGGGGACACGCACCCACGAATGAATTCGTGGGTTTGGATATAATTCCCTGCCCACGAATGAATTCGTGGGTTGGTTAGTTGTTGAGGCGGGTGAAGCCCCCGTCCAGAGGGTAGTCGCAGCCGGTGATGAAGCCTGCTTCGTCTGAACAGAGGAACAGCGCCAGGTAAGCCACTTCAATGGGTTTGGCCATGCGGCCTATGGGCTGGGTTTTGGCCAGTTTTTCGTACATTTCAGCTTCTTGACCTGGGTAATTTTTGGTCAAAAAACCATCCACAAAAGGTGTGTGTACCCGCGCAGGCGAGATGCAATTGCAACGAATATTTTGTTTGAGGTAATCCTTGGCGGTAGCCAAAGTCATGGTCAATACCGCGCCCTTCGCAGTAGAATAAGCAAATCGATCCGGTATTCCGATGGTTGCAGCAATTGATGCCATATTCAGGATGACGCCGCCACCCTTTTCTTTCATCAGCGGAATGGCTGCGAATAGGCAATTGTACACCCCTTTGACATTGACGTTCATCACGCGATCGAAATCGGCTTCGGTGGTAGTTTCAGCAGTACCAATATGCGCAATACCTGCATTGTTGACCAGGATATCCATTGGCCCAATTTTTTGAAATATTTCCGCAATTTGGGCTTGATTGCTCACATCGCAGGCGTAGGCACTCGCTTTACCACCTTCTGCAACAATTGAATTTGCAGCCTCCTGAGCAGCGGCTTCGTTCCAATCCAGAATGTAGACTTCGGCTCCCTGCCGGGCAAATACCTGCGCAATTGCCAAACCGATACCACTACCGCTACCCGTGATGGCAGCCTTTTTGTTGCTGAGTGAAAAAAGCATATTTGTTGTGCGTTTTTTAGTTTTGGATCTTTAGTCTTAAATTGACGACCAATTCTACGCATCGAGAGAAAATCTGTCTCAACCTGAAACTAAAACCCCTCCTCCTCCATGCGCCCGGTCAATTGTTTGACAATCTTGAATTGATTCAAAAATTCCTTGGCGATCACCCGAATAATGGTGTAAACCGGAATCGCAAAAATCATACCCACAATTCCATCAATTTGAGCACCGATGAGGATCACCAGAAAAATTTCCAATGGATGAGCCAAAACGCTTCTGGAAAAGATATAGGGTTGCAAAAAATTATTATCGAGGATTTGCATCACTTGAAAAACAAGGAATACCTTAATCAGCATCGGGGCCAACTGAGTATAAAAATTGAGATCCAGATTGGAACATATAGTAATGAAAATACCAAATGCTGCGCCAATGATAGGTCCAAGATAAGGGATTACGTTCATTAAAGCTCCAAATAAAGCAATCAAAAGGGCATTTTTGACCCCTAATATGATCAGCATCAGCCAAAGTCCAACCGCAAACAAGGACAACTGCACGACCAAGCCACCAAAATAGCGGGTCAGCAGCGCCACTGCATCTTTGATGGTTTCGCGGGAAGCTTGCTCATATTGATCGGGGATCAATGCAATGACGAAATTGATAAACAGCTTGCGCTCCTGCAAAAAGAAAAAGGTGATAAAAGTAACCGCAGCAACATTCACGATAATGTTGCCAATAGCACCAACAATTGAGGCAATAAAACTGCCAATTTTACTCGGGTCAAACCACCCCTTAAGGCTATTTCTAAGCAATTTCTCCAGAGAATCCTCTGGTAGCTGAACGCCATACGCCAACAACCAACTTCCAATCTTATCGTAAGGCTCTTCCAATGCTGTTGCAATGGCTCGATAATCTACACTAGCCAGATTCGTGGCCTGCTTCAGAATTGAAGGCACAAAAAGCGCTATCACCCCCCCAAATACCAAAAAGAAAAAAACGAGGGTGAGTGCTGCACACATTGCGGGGCCAGGATGTCTTTTCATGATTCGGATCAAGCGAATTCGGGTATATATTGGTTGTCCAATCAACGAAACGATCCATGCAGCAACTACATAAGATATAATCGTACTAAAATTGTACACCAGAAAGCCTACAAACAGCGCCGTGAGGCCAATGATAATGTAGCGACTCCAGTTTTGGGCGATGGTCATAATGGTGACTTTTTGTGGAAGTTTATTTAGAGCTTTGGTAAAAATAGCAGATTTTCTGCAAATTCAATTTCTGCTTTTCATTTGTGGGTGTAACTTTAGATCAGGTAACTTCACACAACTATACATTATGAGCAAGACAAAACATCTCACCCGCCGCAAGTTTATAGAGAAAACAGCGGTCTTGGGCGCAGCTACAGTAATTGGGCCTGCCCTACTTCATGGAACACCCACAACCGAACCCGCTAAAAAAATCCGCGTCAGCATCATTGGTTGCGGCAGCGTGTCCACCCAATACTTGCCACACATTTCCAAATCGCCCCATGTAGAACTGGTCAGTACCTGTGACATCATACCCGAAAGGGCACAAAAAGCTGCGGAAAAGTATGGCATCAAAAACTGGTATCCACACATCGATCAACTTTTGGCCGGTGAGCCATTCGATTTGATGCTCAACTTGACGAATATGCAGGAGCATGGCCGACTCAACAGGCAAGCCTTGCTGGCTGGTCGCAATGTGTGGAGTGAAAAACCCATGGCCAATACCTACGCCGAAGGTAAAGAATTGCTCGATTTGGCGATCTCCAAAGGATTGCGCCTTTGGGGTGCTCCAGCGGTAGTCAACAGCCCGCAGTTTGCCTTTATGGCGCAGCAAATCCAGGCCGGTAAATTGGGTAGAATTGCAGCAGCTCACGCTCATTACGGCCATTTAGGGCCTACCTGGTCGGCATTTTTTTATGAAAAAGGGGGAGGTAGCTTGCCAGATTTGGGGGTGTACAACCTGGCTACCCTCACGGGTTTGCTTGGGCCGGCCAAATCCATTACAGCCATGACGAGCATCGTCACTCCTACCCGCAAAACGGACAACAAAGGAGAAATCACCGTAGAAGCGGAAGACAACGCCATCGTACTCATGGATCACGGCAAAGGCATAATTTCCAGCGTACAGTGTGGCTTCAACTATTTTGATCCCTATGGCCACGAAGGCAAAGGGCAAGAAAAACCCACCATCTCGATCTGGGGTAGCCATGGCAATATGAACTTGATTGGTTACGATTGGGCTCCTTTTGGCGTAGATATGGCCACATCAGAAAATGAAAACACGGTTCGACATGTACCAGATCCAGGCAACTACGTTTGGCAAATGGGCGCAACCGTTATTTCAGAATTTATGGCCGGAGCCAGCGGAGAACCTCGTATTCAGGCCGAGCATGCATTGCATGTTCTGGAAATTATCGAGGCGGCTAGAAAAGCAGCTAAAACGGGAAAGAGAGTGAAGTTGATTTCAACTTTCAAATATCCAATTGTGTAAAAGGGAAATATTGGGTGCCGTCCACATTTATCTAGATGTGGACGGCAAAAAACTAATTGGCCGGCACCAAAATCCGGGTAAATTGAGGACCAGGAGCCGATACGGGTTCTAGAAAAATGGTATCTCTGGCAATTCTTTGTATACGAGACACTTGAGTACCTTCCTGCAATTGCATGACCAATTCTTGTCCATTCTTTTGGACACTCCAATTTCCTTTTTGCAGGGTGTCATCCAATTGAAATACGGCAGAACCATCGTCGAATAGGTCAATTTTGGCCATTCCCAACGCCTGCATCATGCTTTCCATATAGTTGCGTTGGCCAGCGTCGGTTTGACGTTTAAAGTTTTCCTTTTTCATCGAGTCCAGGTCATAACGCCAACTGCCAACCAATTCTTCCTTGATTTTTTGTTCTTTAAGGCAAGAACTTAGGAGGAGAGAAAGAATCAAAATAGTACTGAGATTACGGGACATAATAGTTTTTTTGGGTAAGAAAATGAGGGAACACAGCCATCTGTAAAGCGATATATCTACTCTACAATCTGGCGCAGGTTTTGGCGAAAAGCCCGAGGGCTTGTACCAACAACCAAACGAAACTGTTTGTTGAAGTGCGACAAGTTGTTGAATCCACTGTCGTAACTCACGGCGGCAATACTCAGGTGTTCATTCGAGAGGAGCTGGCAGGCATGTGCTACCCGCACCTCGTTTACAAAATGGGTAAATGTTTTTCCTGTCAGGCGCTTGAAATAGCGGCAAAAAGCAGGAACGGTCATATTTACTCGACGGGAAACTTCGTCCAAAGTCACTTCTTGTTGAAACTGTGCTTCGACGTATTCGTATACTTCCTGGATTCTTTCCAGGTGTTGGGCTTGAACTTCGAAAGCAAATCCATCAGCGTTGAGCGAACTAAAATCTTCGGTTTGACTCAGTACCCTCAATACTTTCAATAGCTCTAATAGGCGATCGAAAGGCTCCATATGGGCCATTGCCAGCAATTGTTCTCCTGCCCATTCCCGGGTTTGGCCATGAAAAATGATTCCCTTGCGGGAGCGCTCGAACAAATGGTGTACTTCGCGCAATTCGGGTGCTTTCAGGAACTCCTTGCCCAGAAAATCTTCTTTCATTTGCACCACAATTTCAACCTGATCCTTAAAGTGGCCTTCAGTAAAACCCAGGTGAGGTAAATTTGGGCCCAAAAAAATCAGGTCGCCATCTTCATAATAAGAGATGTGGTTGCCGATATGGCGCTTGCCTTTGCCTTTGGAGATGTAAACGATTTCGTACTCCGGGTGAAAATGCCAGAAAGGCTTGTAAACTGGATCAAGATCAGTAAATTCCCGAATGGTAAAGGAACTTCCAAAAACTGGATCAATTTTTTCTAACAGTGGTTTCATACTCGATTGATCGACTGAGACTAATTTAACTCATTTAAGACGAAAATATTGTCAAAAGGTCAAATTTGCATCGAAAAACAATCGGCAAGTTGCCAAAAAATAAGCTACAAAATGTCGTACTCGTGTAAAATTTAACGCTAAATTAGCTTAGATTTAAAATGAAAAGTAATCTACACGTAACAAAGTCAGCTACTTTTGCCCCGAATTTACTATAAGGCAAAAAAATTAACTTTAATTTAATCGCATGGTCAAGCAAGCAGACTTATTGGTAGTAGGTGCAGGTATACTCGGAACTGGCCACGCCTTGCATGCACTAATGAAGGGCTATTCGGTGATTTTGACCGAACAAGACAATGCCCCTCAGGAAGCAACCGTGCGAAACTTTGGTCAAGCAGTATCTTCTGGTTTGACCGCCGGAAAATGGCAACAATATGGCCTGGATAGCCTGCAATTGTACAAGAATATACAGGCCGTGTTTGACTTGGGTATTCGCAACAATGGTTCCTATTACATTGCCTCCAATGCAGATGAATTACAGCTGATTGAAGAGTTGTATGCCATCAACCAACAGAATGGTTATGAATGCCACCTGCTCAGTAAAGCCGATTGCTTGCAGCGTTTTGCGCCCCTGCGCGAAGATTACTGCCTGGCTGCCTTATACTTTCCATTGGAAGTGAGCATCGAACCCCGGATAATGATTCATCGATTGCTGGCTTACTTACAACTAAAATATCCCGATACTTTTACCTATTTGCCCAATACTCCCATTATCGGTTGCTCTTCAGCCAATGGAAAGGCCATTGCTGAATCCACCAAAGGGGAGCAATTCCAGGCCAATAAAATCATCATTTGCTCAGGTCGCGAATTTCGGATGCTCTATCCTGAAATTTACCGCAACAGCGATCTGGTTGTTTCCAAATTGCAAATGATGCAAACCTTCCCCATGCCAGAGGTAAGTTTACCTGGCAATATCCTGACAGGTTTGTCGATCCGTCGTTACGAAAGTTTTGAGCAATGCCCCAGTTGGTCGTCCAAAGACAATAGCGTATACGATCAAAAATTGTTTGATAATGGAATCCACATTCTTTTCAAACAGGCCATTGATGGTTCGATCATTATTGGTGATTCACACGAATACGCACCAGCTGCCGAGATCGATCGTTTGGGATTTGATGTAAATCATGAAATCAATGATTTGATCCTCGAGGAAGCAAAGCGGATTATAAACCTGCCCGATTGGCGCATTCAAAGATCCTGGAACGGCTATTATGCTCAAGTAAAAAATGGTGACTTGTTTCACCACCACATAGACGAAAACATTCAAATAGTCACTGGAATTGGTGGCAAAGGCATGACCTCTGGATTGGGGTTGGCTGGAGCTAACATCAAACAAACATTCGCATTATGATCAACCCGATTGAATTGGTTGCCTTTGACATGGCTGGCACTACTGTTCGTGACGAACATGAAGTAGAAACTTGCTTCCGAGAGGCTGCTTTACGAACTGGCTTGGAAATGACCGAAGAGGAAATCCTGGCAGTGCAAGGCTGGGGCAAACGTTTTGTATTTGAAACCTACTGGGAACGTCAATTGGGAGAGCGAAATGACATTTGGCAGCATAATGTAGACCGTTCATTTAATGCCTTTACTGAAGTTTTGGAAAACCACTACCTTACTCAACCAATAGTGCCAACTGAAGGTGCATTGGAGGTATTCGCTTTTCTTCGAGAAAATGGTGTCAAAATCGCATTGACCACCGGTTTCTACCGCAAAGTCAGCGATATCATCCTCGACAGATTGGGTTGGTTGGACGGATTAGATGACCAATACCTAAATACCAGCGGAAATGCCCTGATCGATTGTTCGATCAGCAGCGACCAGGTTGCTTTTGGAAGACCTGCTCCCGATATGATCTTTAAGGCTATGTCGATGCTGAATGTTTCTTCTGCAACTAGCGTCATTGCGGTTGGAGATACCCCTTCTGACATACAGGCCGGCAAAAACGCTGAGGTTGCCCATAGTTTGTGCGTGGCAAATGGCACCCATCCATTGGAACTGTTGCTTCCTCATCAACCTGACGGTGTATTGTTGAATTTAAAAGAATTGATCCCTTTCTTTAAGGATTTTATGTATAAATGAAAAAAAAATCTGCCGATCCTTATACAAGTTTAGATAAAACATTTACATTTGCTTAACGGAATTTGCAAAAAGTTGCATCTGGTGAAAAAAAAATACCTTTTCATCCTAGTATTTGAAAAGTATTTTTAACTTTGACTGTTGAAAATTAACTTGCATCTGAATTAAAGTATTCTTAACTTTGCAGAACAGTGCATTTACCAATTGATCATTCTCTTCGGAGCGAAATCACCAACAATACACTTTGTTAGTGATTTCGAGTATCTCGATAAAGAGCATTAACTGGGGTTTAGTTTTACTTAGGGCCGGGAATCTCAATGATTTTCCGGTCTTTTTTTTGCCCATATAATAACAATTTATTTTCGTGTTCTAGTTTCAGCTTTTCCTATTTTCTCTTCAACATTCTTCCAAAGCTTTTCTAAGATTTATCTTTACCCAAAATATCTCTATAAAAAGATTATTGCCAGTTGGGCTCATTTTGATTTTGAGCCTGATGTGGGGTTGCGCAGTAAAAGCACCTCAAAGAGTTGTTCCACAACCCATTGATTTCATTTTGCTTCAACTCAATGATGTATACGAAATTGCACCGCTCGAAGGCGGAAATGCAGGTGGACTTGCCAGAGTTGCCAGCATACGCAAAGAGTTGCTCCGCGAAAACCCCAATGTAGTCACAATCATTGCCGGGGATTTCCTTTCCCCCAGTTTAACTGCCAATTTAAGTTTGGAGAATGGCGAAAAAATTGCGGGACTACAAATGATCGAAACCCTCAATGCCATGGGGTTGGATTACGCAACTTTTGGCAATCATGAGTTTGATTTGCGCGATTCGGCGCTGCTGCAAAAAAGAATCAATCAATGCAATTTTCGATTTGTAACGGCCAATGTGCGCCGGGTTTATACCGGAGGCGCAGTTGCACCATTTCAGCAATTGGTCAAGGGGAAAATACAAACGGTACCTGACTTTATTAGCCATACTTTTAAAAATAACGCGGGTGATTCGATGAAATTGGCGTTGACTGGCGTGCTCTTGCCCTTTACCAAGCGGCCTTATGTTAGCTACCTTCCGCTGGAAGAAAACTTCCGCAGGGTAGTTGGCCAAGCCAAAACCCAAAGCGACATAGTGA
The DNA here is from genome assembly GCF_040403615.1 of Haliscomenobacter sp. Classification (NCBI taxonomy): domain Bacteria; kingdom Pseudomonadati; phylum Bacteroidota; class Saprospiria; order Saprospirales; family Haliscomenobacteraceae; genus Haliscomenobacter; species Haliscomenobacter sp. The sequence goes on from NZ_JBBAKG010000015.1 coordinate 64,692, forward strand.
TGGCTATAACCCACATCAGTGCCGCCGACGACCGCGCGCTAGCAGCCGCTGTACCAGGGGTGCCGCTGTTCATGGGTGGACACGATCACAACCATCAGGATCATTACGTAGAAAACACCATCATCACCAAAGCCGACGCCAATGCCAAAACGGTATACATTCACCGCTGTCGCTTTGATCCACAGTCAAAATTATTGAGTATACGTTCCTCATTGAAATACATCAACGCAACCATACCTGAAGAGTCCACCACCAAAGCGGTAGTGGACAAGTGGGTTTCCAAAGTAGACCAAACCTTGCGCAACAATGGCTACCAACCGGAACAAAAAGTTGCCAACTTGCGCGAAACCCTCCAATGCAAAGAGAGCGACATTCGCGCCCGTCAAACCAATTTTGGCGCCATCACTGTCAAATCCATGGAATACGTGATGCCGGGTGCAGACGCTTATTTGATCAACTCTGGCTCGATGCGCCTGGATGATGATATCGCTGGCACCATGACGGTATATGATGTGGTGCGTTCTTTTCCTTTTGGCGGCGGTTTTGCCCGTCAGGAATTGCCGGGCGCTGAACTGAAAAACTTGCTGAACGCTGGTCTGGAAAAAAACCGGGGCGAAGGTGGCTACTTGCAAGCAGGGAACATCAGCAAAGTTGGAGATACCTGGATGGTAAAAGGAAAAGCCATCGATGACAAGCAGCTTTACAAAATTGTCATCTCTTCATTTGTAGCGAGTGGTAGTGAAGCCAATCTTAATTTTATGTCAAAATACCCGGCGGATGAACCAAAAATGGTCACAACGCCCAAAGGAAAACAGATCAAAAACGATGTGCGCGACGTGGTAATCGAATACATGTCTTCCGCGTACTGACATACAATTTCCAAAAACCCAAATTTGGGGTGGTCAAAACCATGCAAAAGTGCCTTGATTTGCGTCTCGGCAAGCTGCATTTTTACACCAGAAATGGAAATTGTTATAAAGGTAAAGCAATCTTTTGACCCGGCCCGCACGCAGGCCGGGTCTTTTTGTATCTACTAGACTTGCTGTAACGAGTCTACTCAACCAAAGCTGGAATGTTCTGATTTTTGAACTCCAGATTGTAGGCTTGAATCTCTTTACGCAATGCTTGCAGGGCTTGTTGGTGTCTGGTCCACTCGGCAGTCAAATCTGCATGCCGCTCCCGGTTGCCCTGAGTAATGCGCGGATCGTGCGCATCTACCCTGCCGCGTACAGTGAACAATTCTGCACTGAGTTTGCTCGGCCAGTTGATCACGTCCTGACCATTCTTGGTACGGGGTTCAACCAATAAGCTTTCAAAATCATTGATTTTTTTGACCAAATCCTGGCCTTTTTTCAACAAGTCTACCGTCGCTTTATTGTCTTTGAGTACCTCGTTGTAGGCATCCAATTGCTTGCGGATTTTGCGCACTTGCACCACAGTACGGTGGATTTCATTGATTTGATCTCCCAAAGTTTGCAACATGGCTTGCTGCGCTTGCCAATCGGTAGCACTGACATTGATGCGCGAATCAGGAAGTACATCTACCATTTGTTCTGAAACTTGTCCGCGGTGAGTCAGGCGAATTTTATACTGGCCTGGTGCCACGCGGTAACCCCGGTAATCTCCATAAATGAATACACCAGGTACATCCACCAAACCATCGGTCCTGAAATCCCAGGCAAAACGGTTGACACCAGCTTCGGCGGGCAAAACCGGTTCAGGACTCGGCCCTCCAGGGTAGGGTTTGAAGCTCTCGTCTTTTTTGTTGCTGAGTTTGCGGATCACTTTTCCGGCAGCATCTAACACTTCGATGCGCAAGAGGTTGGTATCGGCTTTTTCTTTCAAATAGTAATCAAAAATGACTCCTTCAGCAGGGTTCATGCCTATTCCAGCAGGTGCGTCATCTGACAGGTAAGCAGATCCTCCGCTGAATCGGCGACTGGCTTGCGGCTTGAACAATTGGGCAACGGCTGTACCTACTGCACCCTTGGCTTGCTGCAATGCACCAAGGTCATCCAGTATCCAAAAGGCGCGACCAGCGGTAGCCGCAACCAAATCATTGTTGCGGATTTGTAGGTCGGTTACAGGTACGATGGGCAGATTCAATTGCAAGCGGTTCCACTGCGCACCGCCATCGGTAGAGATATAAAAACCACGCTCTGCTCCGGCATACAGTAAACCCTTTACCATTTTGTCCTCCCGAATGACTTTGATGAAATCATCATTGTCGATGCCGTTGGCAATTTTCGTCCAGGTTTTGCCGTAGTCGGTGGTTTTGTAGGTATACGAAGCAAAATCGTTGAACTTGTAGCGGGTAGCACTAATGTATGCCGTACCCCGATCGTGCGGCGACACTTCAATGGACTGGATCATGCATTCCTGAAGGTCTTTGGGCGTAATGTTGTTCCAGTTGCGGCCATCATCCTGGGTCAGGTACACCAATCCGCAATCAGAACCCGTGTAGATCACGCCTTTTTCCAGGCTTGACTCGATCAGGTAATAAATGGTGTTGTAGTTTTCACCACCGGCACCTTCGTTGGTCATGGGGCCACCGCCAATATCTTGCTTGGTGGTATCGTTGCGGGTGAGGTCGGGGCTGATTTTTTCCCAGGTCAAACCTGCATCGCGGGTGCGGAAGACGACGTTGCCCGTATGGTAAATGACCTTCGCATCATGAGGAGAGCTCACGATGGGCGCATTCCAGTTGAAACGGTATTTCATGCGCTTGGGAGGGTTGGCCAAGTTGAGTGCGGAGTAGGCCATTACGTCTTTGCTTTCGCGGGTACGGGTATTTAGCGCCTCAATGATGCCTTGATAGCAACCGCCCAAAAGCAGTTCAGGGTTGTTGGGGTCAAAAGCGATGTAGGCACTTTCGCAACCCGGGCCTTCAAACCAATCGTTTACGGTGATGCCATTGCTATTGGTGCGGCTGGATATCACCACCGAAGTATTGTCTTGTTGGCCGCCGTATACCCGATAAGGAAAAAGATTATCGGTATTGACGCGGTAAAACTGAGCCGTGGGCTGATTGCCCTGGGTAGACCAACTGCGGCCAGCGTTGAAAGTAACCTCTCCTCCCCCATCGTCGCCGAGGATGATGTTTTGATTGTTGTTGGGGTTGATCCAAAGGTCGTGTGTATCGCCGTGGCCAACCCGGATGGTGCTGAAGGTGCGGCCTCCATCGATCGAACGGGTCATGGGAGCATTAAGCACGTAAACCACATCGGCATTTACCGGATCGGCAAACACTTCCATGTAGTACCAAGAGCGGGAGTTGATGTTTTGGTCGGAACTGAGCAAAGTCCAGGATTCGCCTCCGTTGTCGGAGCGGTACAAACCCGCTTTGGTTTTTTCGGCTTCTACGATGGCAAAGACGCGATTGGGGTTGACAGGTGATACTGAAACGCCAATTTTTCCCAATTCTTTGGGCAGGCCTTCGTTGATTTTTTTCCAGGTTTCGCCACCATCGGTTGATTTCCAAATCATTGAACCAGGTCCACCGCTTTCTACTTTCCAGGGGGTACGGCGGTGTTGCCAGGTAGCCGCGTACAAGATGCGCGGGTTGGAGTGATCCATACTCAGGCTGGAGGCGCCAGAATTTTCGTCTACGAAGAGTACTTTTTTCCAGGTTACCCCACCATCGGTAGACTTGTAAACGCCACGGTCTTCGCTTGGGCCGTGCAGCGCGCCTTGTGCAGCAACATACACCAGGTCAGGATTATTGGGGTGAACCACTACGTCTGAAATGTGCCGGGTTTTTTCCAAACCAATGTTTTTCCAGGTTTTTCCCGCATCGATGGATTTGTATACCCCGTCACCGTAAGTGGTCATTACGCCCCGTACGGCGTGTTCACCTGTGCCAACATAAATCACATTAGGGTCAGATTCCGCGACAGAGATGTCACCAATGGTAGTGGATTTGAATTGGCCATCGGAAATGTTGCGCCAATTGAGGCCTGCGTCTTCGGTTTTCCACAGTCCGCCACCTGTATAACCGCAGTAATAAAGGTTTTCATTTTGTTTTACGCCAGATACGGTATTGGAACGGCCACCGCGAAAGGGGCCAATGTTGCGCCATTTTAGCCCAGCATAAGTTTTGGCATCAAAAGCATTGACGCTTACTGCTGGTGTTGGGGTAGGCGCAGTCGTGTTGCGTTTCTTTTGTCCCCATAGAGTTGTGCTGAGCAATAAAAGCCCCAGCAAAGAGAGATGGTACAGGTTTCTTGTCATTTTTGGTCAGGTTATGTAGACTTGATCAAAAATAGGAAACCATTGCAAGAATTGATTATTTATTTGGACAGAATCTCCGAATAAAAATTGCCCTCTCGGTATTCATCCAAAACATCACTAACCGTTTGGGTCAAATTTTTGGGCAAATTGTCGAGGTAAAACCACTCCGCTTCCTTAAACTTATGGGTTTCCCGGGCTTTCAATTCCCCTTCCCAGTGGTAAGCTTTGAAGTACATCACGATGCGTTGCTGCTGCTTTTTTAATTTGTGCAGGACATGCACCAGGTGCAAATCTTCGGGTTTGAGCACAATCCCTGCCTCTTCGAAGCTTTCCCGTATCACCGATTGGCGCGCAGATTCGCCCAATTCGACATTTCCTCCCACCAGGGTGTAATTGCCCCCATTGGGTTTGGTTTGTTTCAACAGCAGGATCTGACCTTTGTGGTAAAGGATCAAGCGTGCTTTTACATTGATGTTGCCCGTAGTCATGTTAATCCGGGTTTGTGAGATTACGTAGGCTTGCCTGATCAGCAAGCGCTACAACCGGGCCAAATATAGCAACACTTGTGGAATCGAATCATTAAAGTACGGTTAAAGCGCAATAACGCAGAAAAATAACTTCCCGATTTTTTGCGTCAGACTAAGCTTTAATTTTTTTTACGAATTGTAAGTTGAAAAATATTATCCAGCGCTAAAACTTTTGACAGGTACTCAGCAATGCATTTTTTACTACTTTTGTTGTTGATTTCCCGTGAACTTGCCTGATCATACCATTAACCTTAACTATTTAACCAAAAGAGCGCTTATGCATTACGAAAACGTTCTGGCGACCATAGGTAATACTCCTTTGATTCGTATGAATCGTATTGCGCAGGGAATTCCAGCCAAAGTATTCGCTAAAGTAGAATCCTACAATCCAGGGCAAAGCGCCAAAGACCGCATTGCCTTATTCATGATCGAAGAAGCGGAACGTGCTGGCAAACTGCATCCCGGCGGCACCATCATTGAGGCGACTTCCGGCAACACGGGATTCAGCATCGCGATGGTAAGTTCCATCAAGGGCTACCGCTGCATCCTCACGCTAACCAGCAAAGCTTCACAGGAAAAAATTTCACTGCTTAAATCAATGGGTGCCCAGGTGGTCATTTGCCCGGTTGACGTTGAACCAGCTGACCCACGTTCTTATTATTCGGTGGCGGAACGCGTTGCCCACGAAACGCCAAATTCTTTTTATCTGGCTCAAAACTTCAACCTGGACAACGCAGAGGCGCATTACCGCTCCACTGGGCCAGAAATCTGGAAGCAGACCAGAGGGAAAATCACCCATTTTGTATGTTGTGCCGGAACAGGTGGCACCCTTTCAGGTACAGCGCGCTACCTCAAAGAGATGAATCCCGGCATCAAAATCATCGGGGTGGATGCCTATGGATCGGTTTTGAAGAAATTTTGGGAAACCAACGAATATGATCCCAACGAAATCAAGCCTTACAAGGTAGAAGGATTGGGAAAAAACATCATTCCCCACAACATGAACTTCGAGTTGGTGGATGATTTCATCAAAGTAACCGATAAGGACAGTGCCATCCAGGCGCGTGATCTGGCCAAATACGAAGGTTTGATGGTGGGCTATTCCAGCGGCTCTGCCATGCAGGCCGTGTTCGATATTGCCGACACCCTTACTGAAGATGATGTGGTCGTTACCTTGTTTTCCGATCACGGATCTCGCTACCTGGGCAAAATTTTCAACGACGACTGGATGATCGAACAGGGTTGGCTGGAATGCGAAAACGCCGAAATACCTGGCGAAGGCAGCAAGCCGCAACCACAAGAATATCCTTCCGCTGTTCCCGCTGAAGCTACTGGCTCCAACTATTTTTACAGCTACGAAGCCATGCGCGATCGCTACACCAAATACTACCGCACTTATCGCTTGAAGTACAAAAAATACATCCGACTGACGCGGCAGACCCTTGGATTGTAGAGACCGATGCATCGCATCTCTACAAATGACATAAATTACCTTGACAATACCGTTCCGGACAATTATTTTTGCGCTGGAATAAAAAATATCCGACCATACTTATGAGTGCTGAAAAGACCAAAGCATACTTGTCAAATGAAAACGTATCCGTGCCCTTGTTCAAAAACAAGTGGGTCGATCGTTTCACCCGGACGCACATTGCGATTCCAGTGTCGATTTTCTTTGTGTATTCCGCTTGCCTGCTTTTTTACACTGCAGTCAAAACCGAGTTGACCTGGCCTTTAGTGGTAGGGTTGTTTTTTAGTGGTCTGCTGCTGTTTACTTATGTAGAGTACCTCGTACACCGCTACGTTTACCACATGGAAGGCGATACGCCAGCCAAGAAAGAAGCGCAATACAAAATGCACGGCGTACACCACGATTATCCGAAAGACAAGCAGCGCCTGGCCATGCCTCCGTTTTTGAGCATTACCATTGCCACCATTTTGTTGCTGATCTTTGAGTTGCTCCTCAACAAATATTCCTTCGCCCTCCTGGCTGGTTTTTTGGTGGGTTATGCCATGTATCTGCTGGTACATTACTCGGTGCACATCTTCCGTGCCCCCAATAATTTCCTGAAGGCACTGTGGGTCAATCACTCCATTCACCATTACAGCCCTGAAGATGCCATGTTTGGCGTGTCTTCTCCGTTGTGGGATTATGTTTTTGGCACAACTCCGAAAAAGAAAGGAATCAAAACTTCTGAGATCGTAGTGAACGACCACCTTTGAGTTTCAGATTTTTGGAATAAAAAAATCCGCAGTTGGACTTGGGTGTTCGGCTGCGGATTTTTTTTGTAAAATCGATGGTTTGACTAAAAGTAAAATAAGCCTTACCTTAGTCTTATGAAAAATCTTCCGCTCGGCATCCAACATTTTGATGAACTCATTGTCAAAGACTGCATATACGTTGACAAAACACCCTTGATTTGTCAATTACTAAACCAATATAAAGCTGTTTTTCTGGCTCGTCCCCGTCGGTTTGGCAAATCTCTGTTGTTGTCTACCATCGCGCAATTGTTCGCGGGTAAAAAAGAGCTATTCAAGGGTCTATGGGCGGAGGAAAATTGGAACTGGGATCGGGTGCATCCGGTGGTTCATTTTTACATGGACAGAACGGGTTTTGTCGATTTGGGGCTTAAAAAAGGACTAATGCAACACCTGGACGGTATAGCTAGTACTTACGAGTTGAACTTAATGGCCGATACCCCTGGGCTTCGTCTGCAAGAACTGATTGAAAAGTTATATCAAAAACATGGCAAGCGGGTCGTAGTATTGATCGACGAATACGACAAACCCATGCTGGATGTACTACACAAACCAGAAGAAGCGGAAGAAAATCGTAAGATCCTGGGGGACTTTTACGGCATTCTAAAGCCTATTGGTGACAAAATCGAGTTTTTGATGCTCACGGGCATTTCCAAATTCAGCCAGGTCAGTGTATTTTCTAAACTGAATCAGTTAGAAGACATCACACTTTCTCCAAAGTTTGTCACCCTCTTGGGTTACACCCAGCAGGAGCTTGAATTCTTTTTTGCAGACTACCTTGAATCAGCACATCAGCAATTGGAACTTAGCAAAACAATTTTGCTGGCAGAGATCAAACGTTGGTACAATGGTTACTCCTGGGATGCGCGCAATTTTGTCTATAATCCGGTTTCTTTCATGCGCTTTATCCACGATCAGCGTTTCAGCAATTACTGGTTTGCTACGGGTACTCCCGAGTTTTTGGTGCACCAACTGCGCAAACATCATTTTTTCAATCTCGAAAACCTGGAGATCAGCGAACGGGCTTTTGAAAGTTACAACATCGAAAACCTGGAAATTAGTATGCTCTTGTTGCAAACGGGCTACTTGACCATCAAAGAAATCAAACCCCACAACATCTTCCGCCTGGATTACCCCAATTATGAGGTACGCGAAGCATTAATTGATCACCTGATGGCCGCCTATGGCCGCATTCCCTATACTACTTCTGGCCCTACAGTGTTTCGCCTGCGGGAAGCTTTTTACCGCAACGAACTAGAAGAAGCCATCTCCATCGTCAATACCCTATTTGAAAACATCCCCGGTACGCTCAACCGCAAAAAGGTCGAAGCCGATTACCATGCCATGCTCTATCTGGTGTTTCGCTACATGGGACTGGAGGCCGAGGCAGAAGTATCAGGCTTGCGGGGCCGTTCTGATGCGGTGCTCAAAACCCCTACCCACGTGTACGTGATCGAGTTCAAACTGGATCAAAGTGCCCGCGTTGCCCTAAATTACATCCGGGAAAAAGGATACGCCGAGAAACACCGACACGATGGCCGTCCGGTCTTGTTGTTGGGGATAAATTTTAGTAGAAAAAAGAAAGTGGTAGATGATTGGGCCGTAGAGGAATTGTGAGTGTTGGGTTGATAACTGAGCATAGTTTCTGATTTTTTACTGGTATCGTCATGAAAAATCCGAAGTTGGACTTGAGGTCTGGCTGCAGATTTGAGTAATGAATCAAGGAGTCAAGATATGGCGAACCTAATGAAAGGATTATAGTTTAATTAGGAATATTGCTTTATACTTGACAAATAAGCTCCTATGAAGCTCCTGATTCCCTTAGTTGAGTTACTGAGTCGCTATCGATTAAAAAAAATTGACATTTTAGCAAATTAAGGTAGCGATAGTCCTTACACAGATCTATTCCATCAAATTTCAAACGGCCAAATTAATTCTGATCAACAAGCTGCTCAATACCTTTTTGATGGCAATCCCACCTCGGAGCGATTCCGCAAGTTCAAAAGCATTTTCCGACGTAAAATGCTTAACAATATTTTTTTCATTTCTGGTGAACATGAGGACTTTTATCCTTTACAAAAAGCCCATCTCAGTATACAAAAGGAGTGGATGGCCATCCAGATTTTGCAAACATTGGGTCAATTGCGCTTAGCGGCGCAATTAGCTGAGAAACTATTGCCCCAAGCCATTCATTACGAGTTAACGGAGACCTGTTTATCCTTATTGAGCATTGTAAAGCATGAAGCAGCTAGTGTACAGGGAGACGCCGCGCTATTTGAGCAGCATACCCAGCTGTACAATCACTATCAGGAGACCCATCGTCTGGAAAATGTGGCGATAACTTATTATGAGAAAATCAGACTCAACTTTGTAAAATCGCTGGCACCAAAACCAGCCTTAGCAGTTGAAGCGCATACTTATTATACCGAACTCTTGCCTTATCTTTCTAAGTATACCTCTCATCGCCTGCACCTGTTTGTACGCACGTTGCAGATTTCGGAAGCCTTAATCAAATGTGATTATCCTGCGGTGCTCGAACTGAGTCGGGTTAGTATCCTTTTCTTTTTACAAAAACTATTTTTGCACCAGCGCGCACTGTCCCTTTTTTACAATCATCAATTGATTGCTTGCATTCATTTGAAGCAGTATGACATTGGCTGGGAAGCTAGTCGACAATGTTTACAATTAGAGCGCGAGGGGGGGCACAATTGGTATGTATTCCTGAGCCGCCAAATTCAACTGGCTTTGCATTGTGGAGCATACCAAAAGGGGCTCCAGTCCTTCATCCAAGGCTGGGAGCACAAACGATTCAAACAACAAAGCCCGATCATCGTGGAAAACTGGTGGGTGTTTCAAGCCTATTTTTTCTTTCTACACAGTATTGGCCAATTAAATGATGTAAAAAAATATGAGGCCCTGCAAAACTTTAGATTGCAACGTTTTTTGAACAATACACCTAACTTACAAAAAGATAAACAAGGCATGAACCTCGCAATTTTGATCGTGCAGATTTTGATATTAACTGTGGAGAGAAAATACAATGAAGCCATTGATCGGATCGAGGCTATTGAAATGTATACCTATCGGCATTTGCACAAACAGAGTCCACTTTATCGCGTCAACCACTTCATCAAAGCACTGTTAGAGCTACCTAAAGCCGGATTTCACCCTGTAGCCTTTCAGCGCAAAGCCGAAACTGTCTGGAAAAAACTACAATTGGCTCGTCCCGAACAATCCTCACATCACAATGAAATAGAAATTCTGCCTTTTGAGCAAATCTGGGAATTTTTACTGGGTATTTTAATCGAGCAACGCTCAAAAAAGAACTCAAAAAATGAATTGGTATAGGTTCTGCTCAGCACTATCTTAAAGTAGAGAATGCGCTGAATAAAAACTGATTATCAGATTTTTATAAAAAAAAACTCAAGAAATTACCCAAACTTTTAGCATTCACATCTCCACATCAAATGTTAGTGCATCAGCCCCAAATTAGCCTTTCTTTTGTATAGCAATCATTCAAGAATAAATGACAAAGTAACAACAGTTCGTTGGTTCACGTCAAAAAAAACATCAAATGAAAATGTTCATGTTCCTCACTTGCATTTGGTTTTGCTTGCTTGGTCATGAAACTCAGGCTCATCACCATAACGCCACCATCTATACTGCGGACGTTGATACAACGCTACAAAACATTGAGAAGAAAATCTATCGCTCCTTTGTAGCATCGACCCAGGAAACCAACCTGAGCAGCTTGCTTGCGCAGCAAAAACGCCTGGAAAAGGCGGTGAACAGCAAAACGCAGTTTGCTGATTATTGGTTGGCCTACTCCTACTACTACAAATCGGTGTATCACTTGCAGCAAGATGACAAAAAAAACGCCGAAATTAGCATCAAAGAAGGAATCCAAATTCTGGAACAGAAAAACAGCAAAAATGCTGAGGATTTAAGCCTACTGGCCATGCTGCAAAGTTTTTCCATCCAGTTTACATCGGGAATGAGTGCCGGAATCATTTCGGGGCGTGCCAAGAAGAATGTACAAAGCGCCTTGGAAATAGATCCGCAAAACTTACGCGCACACCTCGTAGCCGGGCAACTCGATTTTTATACCCCAACTATTTACGGAGGGGGTAAAAAGGCAGAGGAGTACTTCAAAAAAGCCATTTCACTGCCGGATCAAAAAGTAAAAAACAACTATCTGCCAAGCTGGGGAAAATCTACCGCCTATACTTTTTTGATCCATCACTATTTGGACAAAAAGAACATGGATCAAGCAAACAAATACCACAAAGAAGCTACGGCACTGTATCCCAACGACCATCAACTGGCGGAGTTAGGTAAAAAAATCAAACCTTAAACGATCCTTGGGTGAATTCCATCCAAGCCCCCCCTAAACACAAGCGTCATGGTAGCTCCACGACTTATCTCCATCATCATGCTGAGCCTCTGCTGCTTGCCGGGCATCATCTGGAGCCAAAAAACCATTGTTGGCACAGTGAAAGATGAACGGGGTCGGCCCATTTTTGCAGCCAACGTATTCCTCAAAAACAATCAGGAAATCGGGGCTACTACGGAGTTGGATGGCAGCTTTCAGTTGCAGGTTCCTCAACTTAGGGACACCTTGATCGTATCCTATCTTGGCTTCGAGGATGTACTCATCCCCTTGCATGATAAAATTTTGGCTCTGGAGATTAAATTACAGGAGAGCGCCAATGTATTGACTACCCTGCAAATCGAAGCCAAACGCCCAGTTGCACAAGAGTTTGCTTTGGTGGAATTGAGCAAACTTGATGTGTACACGATTCCATTCTCGTTTGCCGATCCACTCAAAGCCACCAGTATTCTACCTAGCTCGACCAATACCGACGAATCGGCCAATGTCTCACTGCGAGGCTCCAGTAGCGAACGCGGAATAGTTGTCCTGAATGGAGTGCCCATTGCCAATCCTGTACGCGCCACCAACCTGGATGGCAACGGCTTTTTCAGCATTTTTAACCCTGAAATTGCTGAAAAAGTCAGTGTATATGCCAGCAACCCATCCCTGGCTTACGGCAATGCGACCTCAGGCATGGTTGAAATTGAAACCGCAGAACAAGTTGAGGAAAACTTCACACAAGTTTCTTTGGGCTTAGCCAACTTCGGCTTGTTCCACGGCCGTAAATTGGGAAAAAAGAACCATGTCTTCGCCTACACCAACAATCAGTATTCGGATGTCTTTTTGCAAGTCAATACGGGTAGTTTTCCACAATTGCGCAGCTTTCGTGTCAATGATGCGGGCATTTTGTGGAATGCCCAGCTCAAACCCAACATGAACTTGAGCTGGTATGCTTACGGATTGAGGGAAAACAATGCCTTACAACTCAATCTTTTTGGCCAACAGGACGACGCTGAATCTCTGGCCCGAAGACATTTTCAAGTAGCAAAACTGCATTGGTACAATACCGCCTGGTCGTTTACCGTCAATGCCGCAGGTGACTTCAGTCGGAATGAGTTTCGCTTTGGTAACCTGGACAATCGGAAGCGAAGCCAGCGTTGGTATGGTTCCTTCAACGCCCGATACAATGTGATCAATAATTGGTACCTACAGGGAGGAGTGACCTCTGAACACACCCAGTTGCGCCTTCAGGGACAAGTAGCGGAGCAGCCCTTTAATTTTGCAGCAGAGGCTCCCACCCGTTCCTTGAATCAAGAACGCAGCAACAACAATACTGAACTTTACCTGATCAGTAGAAGCAAGTGGTTTGATAAAAAATTCTCATTTATTACGGGTCTACGCAAGAATATCCCTACTTCAGCCCTACAAAATTCGTATTTCTCGCGGCAATACATCGCGAAGTACAATTTCCCCAGTAAACATGCCATTGCTGCTACCTTTGGCAACTACAATGGCTACTTTAATCCAGATTTATTCAATCCAGCGTTCGTTCAGGTGAGTGCATGCCAAGGGGCGCTGGAGTATGAATACCGTAATAAGAAGCTGGAGATCAATGCAGCGATATTTGGCAAAACCGAGACGGGCGCATTGAACCAACTCCTACAATTGGCCAGCTTTGAAGAACAACGCATCCAAGGACTGGAGTTGCTGTGGAAGTACCGCTGGAGTCCACGCTTTGAATGCTGGCTTTCCAGTGCTTACCTCGACGTAGAAAACCGGAATGCCGAGGGGCTAAATTTTCGCGGCAGCAACGATTTGGATTATTTACTCCGCCTCTTCTTGACCTACCAAGATGAACAAGGCTGGAATGCCTCGGTCGCCTGGGTTCATCGGCAGGGCTTGTGGTATACGCCTATTTTAGGCGGTAGCAGTGATCCTGCTTCGGGAATCAATCGTCCTGTTTTTGGTGACGCCAATAGTGCTCAGTTCAACAATTACCACAACATCAGTCTTAATTTGAGCAAAATGATCACAACCAAGGCGGGGTCTTTGCTCTGCTACGCCACCTTAAACAATGCTTTTAACTTTCTCAACGCGCAAGCTCAACTTTTGAATGCTGCTTTTACGCCCATTGGGTTTGAATATTTGCAGCAGCGCTCTGTGTATTTTGGAGCGGTATACAAATGGTGATCAGGCAGTTCGCAGACCGTAAATTACAAAGTAAAAAATATTGTCGTTTAGGTTTTGAACCCATCCTACATCATCAGAAATCCGCAGTTGAACCTATTGTTCAATTGCGGATTTTCTTATCCATCAATCCTTTACATCACCCCCTCTTTCCCCCTCTCCGGCATCACTCCCTGCAAAACAGCCGCAATCCCCATCACCAGCAAGCAACCGATCAGGTTCAGCCACAGGTAGGCTACCCGTACCGGGATCACCCAGCCCAGCAGGTTGAGGTCCATTTTGTACTCACTCATCACGTAAACGGCGATCACGATGATTTGGGTCAAAATAGCTGCTAAAAATGCTGCTCTGCCTTTGACTTTTGGCTGAAAAAAAGCAGCCAGAAATACACCCAAAATCACCCCATAGAATATAGAACCGATGATGTTTACCGCTTGAATCAGGTTGTCGAACAACTGCGCGGAAAAAGCAAACGCCAGTGAGATCAGACTCCAGACAACTACAAATAACTTCGACATCTTCAAGTAATGCTGATCACTGGCAGAGGGCTTGTACAAACGTTGGTAAATGTCGATCACTGTGGTAGTTGCCAGGGCATTGATGGCGGAAGCCCCTGAAGAGCACGCTGCCGCCAAAATCATGGCCAGCAACAAGCCAATCACCCCGATGGGCATGTATTGCAACACATAAGAAATGAATACGTAATCGGTATCCTTGGTCGAAGCATCCGGCACATGGTCTTTGATGAGGGTTCGGGCATCTTCACGTAGCTGGAGTTCTGTTGCGTGCAAGGTTTGCACTTCCGTTTGCGCCTGCTTGGTTTTTTGTGCATCCCCATTGCGCATGGCCAGCATCAGATCGTGAACTGCATTGCGGCGTTGTTCAAAAACCATGCCTTGCTGCGTTTCCAGAACCTTGTACTGTTCGGCAGCACTTTCACCCAGTCTGCTCACGTTGTTGGCATTGAAGTGCAGTGGAGCTTGATTGAAGAGGTAAAAAACAAAAACCAGTACCCCAACGCCCAGGATGATGAACTGCATTGGCACTTTGATCAAACCGTTGAGCATCAATCCCAAACGCCCTTCTGTCAAAGACTTTCCTCCAAGATAGCGTGCCACTTGTGACTGATCGGTACCAAAATAGGAAATGGCCAAAAATGCCCCGCCAATGACACCCGACCAGATGTTGTATCGATTGGATAAATCAAATTTGAAATCTACCAGGTTGATTTTACCCATTTTGCCGGCAATGTTTACGGCATCCACAAAATGAACGTCGGCTGGCAATTGGTAAAATACGATCCCTGCTGCCAGAAAAAGCCCCAACCAAATCACCGTAAACTGTAGTGTCTGGGTGTAACTCACCGCTTTGTATCCGCCAATGTAGGTATACGCCAGGATCAATCCTCCAATGAATAAAATCGTAAAATTGAGCGACCAACCCAGCAATTGCGACATCACGATGGAAGGCGCAAAAAAAGAAAGTCCCGTGGAAAATCCGCGTTGAATCAGGAACAATAAGGCTGTAAAGACCCGGGTATTGAGCCCAAAACGGGTTTCCAGGTATTCGTATGCGGTGTAGATTTTTAGCTTATAAAAATAGGGAATGACAAAAATGCTCAAGAAAATCATAGCCAAAGGCAGGCCAAAATAAAACTGTACGAAGCGCATTCCGTCTTCATAAGCCTGCCCCGGCAAGGATAAGAAAGTGATGGCACTGGCCTGGGTAGCCATGATGTTGAAGCCGATCACCATCCAATTCAAGTCATCGCTTCCCCGCATGTGGGTTTCAGAAGAATTGATGTGGCGGGTTTTCCAAATGCCAAAAGCTGCGATTCCGATTAGGGTGGCCAGCATTACCAGCCAGTCGATCCAATTCATAGGTTGTCAAGCAAATAATCGAGTGAGTAGATAAAAGAACACAATCAGTATTGCATTGAAGAAAAATACCACCAAATACACTTGATTCCAGGATTTTAAAAAAGGCGGACGATCTTCCATGGTTTTGTGGTTTTAGGATTTTGTTTCCGGTCGCTGAGCGAAGTCGAAGCGGCACTTCGGCTTCGCTCAGTGACCGACACTTCGACTTCGCTCAGCAACCGGAAACAAAACCTGATTTACTTCCCAATTGAAAGCATATTGGCAAAAAGTCGGTAAGCACCAGAAACTCCGGCAGGCAACTGTCGAAACCAGGAGTAGCCCGTGTAAATGTAGTAGCCTGATCCGTATTTGGCCACCAGCAAACCACCGTCGCGGGCAGGTTCGCCGGGGTCGTTGGCAGAAAGGATGGCTTCAAAATTGGCTTTGTCCCAATCGTTGGGGAAATACAGACCGCGTTCCTGCACCCAGCCACTGAAGTCTTGTGCGGTAATTTTGTTGGGCTGGTTCAGGATTTTGTGATCAGGCTTGAGAAAGCGTACTTCGGCATTTTCATCGGTTACCCGGTCGCGAGAAACATTCAGCGAGTAGGGTGCCAGTTCCTTGGGCTCTACTTTGTATTCGAAGTTGGTATTGTACTGAACGATCAAGGTACCACCCCGCTTGGCGTATTCCAACAAATTGGCCTGCCGATAAGTCAGCGCATCAACGGTATTGTAAGCCCGAATGCCCATGATGACCGCATCGTATTTGGCCAGGTTTTCGGGAGTCAGGTCTTTTTCACCCAGCATTTCCACTTTGTAGCCGATCTGTTGCAAACTGGCCGGAATGTCATCCCCAGCCCCAGCAACATAACCCAGCAGTTGACCTGCTTTTTTCAATTCAATGTGCGCTACTTTGGCTTCGGCGTTGAGCAAAACGGTTTGTGCAGGAATATGATCGTACTTGATTTCGAGCATTTCCTTGCTGTAGTTTTGGCCATCAATGGTGGCTACCGGGTAAATTTTCCCTTCACTGGCTTCCTTCGGTGGCGTGACCATGAACTTAATGCTCTTTTCGTCGCCTTTTTTGGCAATGCTGAAACTGGCTTCAGCAGGTTCTACTTTCCAGCCAGTTGGTACACCCAATTTGAGCGTTCCCGAAATGTTGGTTTTGCCCGCTTTGATTTGAACGGTGACTGGTTTGGCATCGTTATCCGCAAAAACAAACACTTTTTCGGCAACCTTGGCAAACACCGGCGGCGTAATTTCAAATGGTCGGTATATCTCTCCCTTGGCCGGATCGGCGTCTTTGTACACAATATCGGATTCATAAACGATGGGCACTCCGGCAATGGTGTAGTGGTAACGGGCTTTGAAAGCACGTTGGGTTTCCGGTTTCCCCCGCATTTGTTGGTTTTTAACCGTATACATGCCCGTTGAAGCGGGATCGGTAAGCCAGTATGCGCTGGTGTAGGCCAGGTCTTTGTTGAGGCGAACTTTACGGGGCCAGATCAAGTCTTCATTATTGGCCAAGGGTTTGCTGAAGGTGGTATCCAACCCAATTGGATCAATGCTTACTTTATCCAAAACGACAACGGCAGGGCTGCGGTTGATGACTTCGGTACGGATGGTTATTTCCTCACCAGCGGATGCCGAAAAATCGGCAGCAGCCGTTTCGTGGTAAAGGCCTAAACAGGCTTTGATCACGTCTTTGATTTCAACTAATTTGACCCTTTTCCAATATCCATCAGGCAATTTTTCAATCAATTGAAAAGCTTTGAGTAGTTCGGGTAAACTGGCGGTTGGATTGTCAAAACGAAACTTGGCTTGAACCCCAGCCAAAAGGGTACCGATCGGCGCTCCGCCCGGAACACGTGTCCAGGTGGTATTGATGCCTTCAAACAGGTCATTTTTACTTTTGGGGGCGTCGCCTTTGATGTGTTCAAAATATTCCAGGCTAGAGCCCCGGGTGCCCATCGAACCAAATCCCTGACAGCGGTGTGAACTGCGGCTTTCGGCAGCTACTTCGTTGTTGGATTTTCCGAGGTTGGGGTAATAAACGCCAGCATCTACATTGTACAATTTCGACTTATCTGCCTTATCAAATGCGGCGCGGCTGCCAAAAAAGAACCAGGAGATGTTGAAAAACGTGCGCCGAGGTTGCCAGGGCTTGACATAAGCCAGTTGTTCGGGATAAGCTTGCGGGTTATTGGCCAAATCAAAGGCTTCTACCGACAATACCGCCGAAGCCGTGTGGTGACCGTGAGTAGTACCTGCCGTGCGGTGGTCAAAACGATTGACAATTACATCGGGTTGCCATTGGCGGATGGCCCATACAACGTCTGCGAGGACATCGTTGCGGTTCCAAGTTTGAAATGTTTCTTCAGGATTTTTGGAAAACCCAAAATCGTTGGCGCGGGTAAACATTTGTTTGCCTCCATCGATGCGGCGGGCAGCGAGCAATTCCTGGGTACGCAATAGACCCAATAATTCTCTGATTTCCGGGCCGATCAGGTTTTGACCGCCATCACCGCGTGTGAGCGACAGGTAAGCGACATTGGCCTTCCGCTCATTGGCGAGGTAAGAGATGAAAAGGGTGTTTTCGTCATCAGGGTGTGCAGCAATGTACAAGGCTGAACCCAAAAAGTTCAGCTTTTTAATGGCTTCATGAATTTCCCCGGAGGTGTATCGTTTGGGTGCTTGAGCACGGGCACTTGTAAAAGGAAGGATCAAAACAAGTAGCAAAAAAGGAATGCTCCAACGCTGCATAGGTGATTTGTTTTGTGTTTTGCAATCGAGTGGGACAAATATACATTTTGCAGCGCAGAAAAATAAGGAAAGATTGGGAAGTGATGGTTTTGGGGCGGTTGCGTGGAAAATTGCAATTTTTTCAGGGAGCTTCTCCTTGCATTTTTTAAAAAAATGCCCTAGATTTATTGTTGCTTTTACCTCCAAAATATAGAAAATGTCTTTAACTATCGATTTACCCATAACAGTTGAGCTTACACTCCGAAAAAACGCTGAGAAACAAGGAGTAACCCTTGAACGCTATATCTCAAGTTTACTGACTGAATTTGATGGCGAAAAATCTATTGAGCCCCAGGAAAATCTTACGGAAAATGAATTATTACAGCGTATTCATTTGAATGTAAACCCAACTGATTTAGAAGAATACTATCGATTAACTGAAATATTTAAAGCAGGAAATATTACACTGAAGGATCATGAAAAACTAATTAATCTCAATGATTTAATAGAAATTGCACATGCCAATAGAATGAAGTATTTATTAGAACTAGCCAAGTTGCGAAATAAATCGCTTGAAGATATGGTCTATGAATTAGGCATCAAGCGTAAAGTAGCATGACGGAATCGCTCCGAACTTCAGTAAGGTTGAGAGCGCATAGTTGTTGTGAGTATTGCCTAGCACAAGAAACTTTCTCTCATGATCCTTTTTCTGTTGAACATATCATTCCAGTAGCCAAAGGCGGGGAAGACGAATTAGAAAACCTAGCATGGTCTTGTTTAGGATGTAACTTTCATAAATTCACCTCAACCACTGCCATAGACCTTGTTTCAGAAGCGTCTGTAAGTCTTTTTAACCCTCGCGAAAATAGTTGGGACGAGCATTTTAAATGGAATGAAGATATTACAATAATTATTGGGCTTACTGCAATAGGTAGAGCAACCATCAATCGTTTAAAGTTAAATAGAGAGGGCTTAGTAAATTTAAGAAGCATTCTCTTTAAAGCAGGGAATCATCCTCCTAAATTTTCGAAATAGTAAAACATGCGTCATTCCCTAATAATTTGCTTGCTAACCCTAACCACCATGTCCTACTCCCAAACCCGCGGCCGTGCCCGCGACCTCGGCATCCACATCGGCGTCCTTCCCACTGGCAAACACAACGCCATTACCGATGTAGGCAACGTCACTGTTGGCCAGGCCACTTTGCGGGAAGGGCAAAACATCCGTACTGGAGTCACCGTCGTCTTACCCGATACCGGCAATCTTTTCCAACACAAAATACCTGCTGCAATTTTCGTAGGCAATGGATTTGGCAAACTGGCGGGCAGCACCCAAGTGCAAGAATTGGGCAACCTCGAAACACCCATCGCATTGACCAATACCCTCAATGTAACCACTGCCATGGAAGCGCTCATCGAGTATACTTTGAACCAGCCAGGCAACGAAAATATTCAATCGGTCAATGCCCTGGTTGGAGAAACCAACGACGGCTATCTCAATGACATTCGCGGACGGCACCTCCGCAAAGAACACGTCTGGCAAGCCCTTAAAAACGCCAAGGCTGGCCCGGTGGAAGAAGGATGCGTAGGCGCAGGGACAGGTACAGTTTGCTTTGGATTCAAAGGCGGGATAGGTACGGCATCACGCAAGTTTCCAGCACATTTGGGGGGCTATTCTGTAGGCGTGTTGGTACAAACAAACTTTGGTGGCGTACTCGAAATCAACGGTGCGCCAGTGGGGAAGGATCTCAATCAATTTTACCTCAGCGACCAATTGAAAGACCGCGCCGACGGCTCTTGTATGATCGTCGTAGCAACAGACGCACCCCTCGACAGCCGCAATCTGGAGCGCTTGGCCAAAAGGGCATTTTTGGGATTGGGCAAAACCGGCGGCATTGCTTCCAATGGCAGTGGTGATTATGTGATTGCTTTTAGCACAGCACCAGGTTTAAGGGTCAAACACGACTCCAAAGAGCCGACTCAAACGGTGACTTTGCTGCGCAACGACGCCATGTCAGGGTTGTTTATGGCCGCTATTGAGGCTACGGAAGAAGCGATCATCAATTCATTGTTTCAGGCGAATACCACGGAAGGCAGGGATGGACACAAGATTGAAGCGTTGCCTTTGGAGAGGGTTTTGCCGATTTTGAAGAAATACAATATGGTGAAAGGGGATCGCTAAATAATTAAACCCTTGATTTTCTAAAGTTTCTACTCTTTAAATTGTCGTTTGCAATCCCTCTTCTTCAAAAAAAGTATTTAGAAGTTTGTCTGCGGTAAGGAATAGATCGGATTGCTTTGAAAGTAATACTGCAGTTGAAAGTTGAATACCATCTAACGTTCTTAAACCTTTTGTACCATATTTAGAAGAAAGAATTCTTGCTTGTTCAATGACAATACTATCAAGAGTAATAAAAGTGTATTTCCCAAAATCATTTTCAAATAATCTTAACGTCATAGAAGCTTCAAGCAATGAAACATCACCCATGCGTACTTTCTTCCAAATCGATGAGGCAAACTCAATTTTTGTGATTTCTGAAAGAAAAATGGTTGTGATCTTTTCGGTTGTAAATAGAACCTCTAGTTCTACCGTACCAGATTCTCTATGATACAGCTTGAATAATGTTGAAGTGTCTAAAAAAATTCTCATATCTCTTTTCTTCGCTCTTCGATCACTGTATTGCTAAATGAATCTTTGTAATTTTCAAGATTTTTTTGGCTTTCCAAAAAAGAAAAGTCGGATAATGAAAGTCCTTCATCAGATAAGGAGGGAAACTCCTCTAAAAAAGTAACAATAACCTTTATAGGATTATTTGATGAAAATTCTTTGTCAAGTTTCACGAATCCATTTAAGTATGTTCCAACAACTGCAACCATATTACTTGTTTTTAAACTTATTTGACAAATATACTTTAAATTGTTTAGCCGTACAACTCCTTTAGACCATTATCTTTGTTTAAAATAAAAGTAGTTATGCGTTACGCCCTCTTGTTGTTGCTCAGTTTTAGCTGTATGTCGCTAACTATTGCTCAAACCAACAATATCGACACCCTCCGCACCCTCGACATTGCCCCCGTTACGGTCACCGCTTCCCGTTTTGAAGCCAAAAACAACCGATTGCCTTTTGCCATCAGTATCCTGAACAAGAGTCAGATCCAAAGAGCACAGGCGCAGTTGTCGCTCAATGAAGCCCTGGTGGCTTTGCCGGGCGTATTCACCCTCAATGCCGATAACTTTTCACAAGACTTGCGGATTTCCATTCGGGGATTTGGCGCACGGGCAGCTTTTGGAATCCGGGGCATCCGGCTTTTTGTAGATGGCTTACCCGAATCAACTCCCGACGGCCAGGCTGATGTAGACAATGTAGATGCTGGAGCCTTGCAACGCATTGAGCTATTGCGGGGTGCCTCATCAGGTTTGTACGGCAACGCTTCCGGTGGAGTACTCAACATGAGTACCGAAGAACCCAGCAAGCAAAGTTTTGTAGAAACACAAGCCTTGGCAGGTAGCTTTGGCTTTCAGCGGTATCAGGTAAAAACCGGATTTATGGTTGGAAAACTGGGCGTTTTTAGCAGTATATCACAGAACAAGAGTGATGGTTTCCGGGCCCAAAGCGCCATGCAACAAACCACTCTGAACCTCAAGTTACGCTATCAACTCCGGCCAGATACCAAACTTTCCTTTTTGCTCAACTACGGCAATAGCCCTTACGCACAAGATGCGGGTGGGCTGACTGCCGAGCAAGTCAGTACCGATCGACGCCAGGCCAGAGCAGCCAACGTGCAATTTGATGCAGGCGAAAAAGTAACTCAAGGAAGAATTGGACTCGTGCTGGAAAAACAATTTTCAGCCAAACACAAACTTACCGCTAGAACCTTTGCAACCAGCCGTGATTTTGCCAATCGCCTGGCTTTTCGCGGTGGCGGATGGGTTGAATTTGAACGCCTCTTTGGCGGGGTTGGCCTGACCTACGCGTATACAGGCAACAAATACCGCTCCCAAGTGGGGCTGGAATGGAATGACCAACGCGATGCTCGTCAACGCTTCGACAATGTGGATGGCAAAAAAGGAAACCTGACCTTGGATCAAACCGAGCGTTTCCGCAGTGCCGGCGCTTTTTGGTTGAATGAATTCTCGGCGGGCAAAAAATGGACGTTTACGGCTGCTACGCGCTACGATGCCTTGAAACTGAGTGCTGAAGACCACTTTTTAAGCGACGGCAACCAAAGTGGAGCGAATGCTTTTAACCGTTTTAACCCCAGTTTGGGCGTCGTTTTTGCGGCCAAGCCCTGGGCGAGTTTGTATTCCAATCTGGCCTCCAATTTTGAGACGCCTGCTCTCACCGAACTTTCGGCCAATCCCAGCAACCTGGGGGGATTCAACGCGGATTTAAAACCCCAACGTTCGCTTAATTACGAAGCTGGAGTGAAGTTGCTGGGCAATACCCGGGTTGGGTTGGATCTGGCTTTGTTCCAGATCAACTTGCAGGATGAATTGGTGCCTTATCAACTGACCAGTGCGCCCGGGCGTACGTTTTACCGCAATGCCGGCAAGTCAATACGACGTGGCGTGGAAACTTCGCTGAACGTTCGGATCTTGGAAGGTCTGTTTTTTACAGCCAATTACACCTTTTCTGATTTCAAATACGAGGCTTACGAAGCAAATGGAACCCGCTTTGACGGCAATATTCAACCCGCAGTACCCCGTCATCAATTGTTCAGCATTTTGCAATGGGCGCATCGTTCGGGCTTTTTTGTGGCGGCACAGGTGCGCAGCATCGGCAGCACCTTTGTCAACGATGCCAATACGTTCAGCAATTCAGGCAATACGCTTTGTTCGATGCGTGCAGGGCATGCCTTCAAATTGGGCAAATTCTGGAAAATTGAACCCTTTGGGGGCATCAACAATATTTTTGGCGTAGCCTATACCAACAACATCCTGCTCAACGCTGTGGGCAATCGTTTTTATGAGCCTGGAGCTGCGCAGGCGACGTATTATGGAGGAGTAAAAGTGAATTGGCGGAAAAGTTGAGCCTTTACTTTTTACTCAAAACTCATTAACTTAGTATGACGCAAAAAATTACTTCCCGATTTTTTTT
>NZ_JBBAKG010000016.1:0-45267 GCF_040403615.1 Haliscomenobacter sp.
CCCAAAACTAACCTATTTTTATAACTTACAATGTCTTAGCCTGACGGCTATGGTCAGAGACGCGGGAATAATGGGTTCAAGTCAGAGACATTGAACCAGCAAACCATGATGAAGAGGAAGACTTGAGCTAGCGGGTGATGGTTATTTTTTTGTGCTCGTCGCTTAAATTGCTCGTTGTCCATTTATTACGAACGTCAGAGACGTGCCGATAATGGTACGGGTCGTGAAGGCCCGTACCAGCGGTGATGCAATATTTTTGGTTGGTTTCGGAAGACTTGAACTAGCGGGGACTTGGACTAGCAGAGACATTGAACCAGCAGTGTCCGCTGGCGTGGAAGACTTACGCCAGCGGGTAATTATCTGAAAGAATCAAATATGCCTTCAATTAAAGTTATTGCATTGATACATAAAACCTTATCTAATGGCGAAACCTTGGAAAGCGCGTTCCTGCCAATGAACAACGAAAAAACCAATCTGCCACGATCAAAAATAAAATAAGCATTATTGCTAGGGTATGTGCCATCAATCGTACATGCTAGAGTATAATTTCCCGTTTCTATTTTTTTTATAAGCTTAAATATATTTATTGCTCTATATCCCTCAACTTTGATGGGGGGAATATTTACGAATATATCGTTTTCTATTTTTTCAATATTAATGCGACCTTGAATGATTTCTGATCTCATGAGTTTTGAATTATTCGATCCTTCCTGTATTTCAATCCACACTATACAAGTAGAAATAGAGGTATCTGCAACTATTTTTGAGAAAGTTTTTTGATACCTTGACCAAAATAGATCCACATACTTTGTATCTGATTCCACTAAATAGCAAGTGTTGCTTTTTAGAGATTGCGCACACATTGAAAGTGTAAAGAAAAGAAACACAACAACATTTAAGCAGTTATTCATTTAGTAACTATTTTTTAAATTTTGATAATGGCTTTTACCTTTAAGATAGTAATCATAGCCCTTTCTAATTGTCGGAGCGTCGTATTTTTCAACGACCCTTTCTGTTACAGTTTTACCATCAATAAACTTCATCGTTTCATTAATTCTCATTAAGTTACTGTATTGTGTTCTCAAAGGAATGCTTTTTCCAGTCGGATCTATCTCTGCTCTAACGATATTTTCAATATGAGATGCAGCGACTTCTTCACGATTATGTTTATCGTTAGCTATTTTGTTTAGCTTATCATTATACGCTATCATTGCTCCAGGCTTCGATAATTCTTCTAAAGAAGGAACTGCTGGCAGAGAGCGATCTGTTTTCCCTTGATCGAATCTCCATGAATGTCCTACCTCATGAGCAATGACTATTTCATTCCTGACCTCACCATCCATTTCAGTCTGATTTACATTAATATTTATATTGGTTCCTCTATTATCACCATTGAGGTAAGATTCAGCGTCCTTTAGTCCAGTATTACTATTATTTTCTCCTGTTCTAATAGCATTAATTGTATGAACGTGTTTTGATTTTTTTAGATCTTTCCAAATGGCGCTGAAAGTTTCCGAATTTTTCTTCAAAAATTGAATTTCTTTCTTTAAAATTCTTTTTTCCTCACCTGTAACGTCTCCAAATTCAATTTTCCTTCCATCGGGATCAACAAACAAAATGGGACTATCTGCACCATAATTGTAGGAAGATAAAGAATAATACTGTTCTGCGCTAGGATCCACCGCACTCCATCTTCCAATTGCGGCATCATACCACCGCGCCCCATAATCCATCCACCCCAGCCCAAAATCATCATTCAATTCCTTGCCATTGTACGTGTACTTGTTATCCTCTGCCGGATCATTCACCCAAGTCCCTTCCATGGCAAGGCCAAAAGGATAGTAGTGGTTCTCCTGAATAATCTCGGGAGTTCCATCCGCATTTTGATCCGTAAAACTGACTCTGGCATTGCCCAAATGATCCGTCATGGTGTATTCATAACGTGTAGTGGAGCCCGTAAAGTACAGGCGGCCTTCTGAATTGTAGATGGCTTGCATCACGGTATTTTGGTACTCGATGCCCATGACGTAGTCTTGGGTGTAGTTGGCGCTTTGGCCTGTTTCGGTTTTGCCGAGGAAGGCGGCGCCTTGTTTGGTTTCAAACCCGGGGTTGAGCAGTACCGCCGTGCCTGCTGTGAAGGTCACATTGCTGCCATTGTCCACGCGGCCAGTGGAAGTAATGGTGCCACTGGCGTTGTAGGTGCCGGAGGGGATGGGCAGGTTATTGATGGTTCTATCCCCATTGGGGTAGATGACCTGTTTTTTGAGTTTGTTGCCCGCAGCGTCATAGGTGATGTCGAGTTGGGAGCCATTGTCAAACAGGATGCGGCGCGGCAGGTTGAGGGGGTTGTAAGTGATGGTGATTTTTTTGTGTTCATCGCGGGTCAGGTTTCCGGCGTTGTCGTAAGTGTAGCCTTGGGCGGTGCCAGGCGTGGGCGTTGCGAAGCCTTTGCTTCCATCGGAGTTGTCGCGCAGTGTACTGAGTTGACCTTTATTGTTGTAGGTATAGTTCATGTTGTCGATCTGGTTGAAAGTACCATCGCCTTTGCGGCCAGTACGGGTTTGGGTCAGGATGTTGCCATCGCGATCGTAGCTGAGGGCATTGGCGTAGTTGCCGCTAGCGGTGTAGCTGCCGCCGCTGGTTTTTTCGGCATAAATGCCTTCTTTGAGGCGGTTGAGGTTGTCGTAGAGGAAACCATAGGTTTTGACGTTGCTGCTGCCTTGTACGTTCCATTTCATCATCGTGATGTTGCCCGCGTAGTTGGCGTTTTGGCCGCTGGCGTAGCGGCTATCCAGCGTGGCGTCGCCCTCTTTGTACACCAGTTCAAAGCCAAAAAGGTCAGTTCCCAGGCTGGCGGGGTCATTGAGTTTGTTCACCCAGCCTTGGATGTTGTAGGTATAGTCCAGGGTTTGGAGGTAGCCGCCGCCGCTGGCCTGATGCAGTTTTTTGCTTTTGAGCAGGTTGCGTTCGTCGTATTCCTGAAGGGAGAGTACTTTGGGTGCTACGCCGTTGACACTTTCGCTGGTTTTGGTCAGGCGGCCGGAGTGGTCGTATTCAAGGGTGGTTTCGATGGTGGTAGTAGTAGAACCTACGGTATGTTCACGTTTGGATTTGAGCGTCCAGCCGGGGAAGTTGATTTGTTGGTAGGTTTTGTCTTTGCCCCCCAGGTGATTGTCGCTGCGGGTTTGAACCACCCGCATTTTTTTGTCGTAGTAGGTGAAACTCAACAGGTATTGTGAGGGTGCTGCACCTGTAGCGGGCAATTGGCCTACTTTGACGGCGGTACTTTTGCCGCGCACCCGGTAGGTGGGCAGGTTGTAGCCCGAGGGCGGAGTACTGTAAGCTTCGTCGGTGCTGGAGAGCGTACCGTCGCGATTGAGGTCGTACTGGTCGTAGTAGTTTACGGTGTATACCTCAATTAAGCCGTCGGTAGGGAAGGCCGTGGTGGTGCTGTAGTAGTGTGGGCCACTGGTGCTGGGGCTCTCGTAGAGGCCATTGCCAGTGGCGGGCAGGCTACTGCCATTGTATTTGCCCGTGATCAGGGGGCGATTGAGGATGTCGTATTTGGTAAAGAGTTTAATGCCATTGCCATCTATACTGAGTACTGGGCGATCCAGGCGGTCGTAGTAGAGGTATTGCACATTGCTGCCGGGCACTTGTTTGGAAGTAAGCAGACTCGTATTGTTAGGGTCGTAGGTGTATTTGTACAGGCGTTCCCCTTCGGTGCTGCTGGCTACTGTCCAGCCAGTATTGCTCTCCAGGAGTGCGCTGGCATTGGGGGGCAGTACAGTCTGGACGCCGCCGTGGTCGTAATATACGGTATAGGTTTTTTCGCCGCCGTTGACGGTGAGCAAAGTACGACCAATTTTGTCGGTATAGGTAATGCTGGTTTTGCCATCGGGGTCGGTTGCGGTTGTTTTCATGAGGCTATTGGCCGTGTAGTAGCCGCTGGTTTTGAAGTTGCGTACTTCGTTGCTGGTGTTGGTGCCATAGGTCATACTGCCTGGCTTGCTGCGGAAGGAAGTACCCGCGAGGTATTGTTGTTTGGGGCGGCTGAGGGGCGAGTTTTCCAACACGGTCTCCGTGTAGGCAGACCCTTCGGCAATGGCGGTATAAAAACTTTGTTGTTCACTGATGGCATTTGGCCGAATCGCGCGAGCATTGGTCTCCGCGATGGTATAGGGCAGGTATTTTTTTACTTCGCGTCCAAATTGATCATACTCCATGAAGCTGACGATGTCCTTTTGGGTGGGTGACTGATTCAGATCAATTTGTTGGATGGGGCGACCCAGGCCGTCAAAAAACTTGTAAGAATCGATCAGGTTGGCACCCGATAAGCCGGAAATGCCTGCGGTGGTGGTGATCCCGGCGGTTTGGATCAAGCGGGTTTTGATTACATTATCGGGGATATAGATATTATTTGCTGGATCAATTAATCGATAAACATAATCCGTACTGCTTACATAGTCGCCATTGAAGTCTTTTACACGCAGCAGGCGCAGCAGGGCATCGTACTCAAAATTGGCCGTGAGGTTGCTTTCCTCACTGATGGCTTTGACGAGGCAGGAGTTGCGGTCATAGCTGGCAGTAGTCATGAGGGCATCCTGGGGGTAAAGGCGCAATTCATCGAATAAGGCACCAGAAGTATTGACCGTCACAGCGGCGTTGCTGGCTGTACAATCCAGCAGGCGTTCGACGTAGGCCCAGCCGTCGCCTTCGGTTTGGTCGGTAGTGGTCGTGAGCACAGTACCGCCGGAGAGTGTTACACTTACGCCTCCGGGTGATTTGCTGTAATAACTGAGGATGTATTTGCCGATGGGGAGTCCCGTTTTGGTAAAACTTCCAGACCCGGTGCCGAAACATCCCGCGCCAGCTTTTGCTGGGCTGGCACCATTGTATTGGATGTTGTTGGTACCCGTGATGCTCCAGTTGCCCTGGGTGGCTTCGGTGGTTTCAAAGCTGGTGTAGGCTACTTCGTTTTGAGCGGCATTGAGTACTTTGGCGGCCATGCGGGTATGGTAATTGCTCCAGAGGGCGCTTACTGGTTGGTCGTACTCGCGTTGTAGTTGGAGGAGGTTGCCATATTTGTCGTAAGACTGAACGGTGAGTTGCAGTTCATCCGCCTGGCTGGAGTTGTATTTGTCATAAAAACGGTAGGGCAAGACCAGTCCGCCGGGGAATTCATCCACGGAGTACTCCACCTTTACTTTTTTGGTGAGTACATTGTCTACTTGTTCTTCTACTTCCACGGGTACACCAAACATACCTTTGGTCACCAGGGCGGATTGCAAGGGTGTGGCATCTTCAGTGAAGCGCACAATGCTGGTGTATGTTTTGCCATCGCTGTTTTGTACGGTAGTGACTGTTGGCTGGGTCACTTTAAGGTTACCGTGAGTATAATTAGTCGTTGTGCTTACCTCACCATTGAGGATACCCGCTCCGTCGTAGAAAAATTGTTTGTCGGTTTTGGAAGCAAGAAATTTCCATTTTTGCTGGATGGTGTAATAGCTGCGGCAGAGTCTAGCGCCATAGCCCCTTTGAGCAACACAGTTGGTTCCTATTTGCAGAGTGGTTAGCCAAGAAAAGCCACCTCCTGCATTTTGACAAAGGGTAAATGCATTGTCTTGATCTAGCTTTTGTTCTACTTTGTAGCCATTGCAGCTGGTGAAATTGCGCGTTTCGCCGATATCATAGCTATAGGAAAAGCTCGTTTCGCTTAGCTTTTTACTCTGATCGTCGTAAGTAATACTTTTTGACAAACTGCCTTGACCATTGTTGCCATGTACAAAGTATGATACCGTTTTTCCCGCCATGATCTCTTCCACACGATCATAACCAACATGGCCAAGCTCTTCGCTTCCCAGCGAAGTATTATTTGCGGCAGTAACGGTTATGTATCGGCAAATATAGTCATGGTTCTCAGGATAGGAAATACAACTACCACCTATATATTCACATGGGATTAGAATTTCAGGAAGATGTCGATTAGAAGAAAAACTCAGGTAATCCAATCGCGTTAGAAGCTTACCACTGGAGTTGTTCGGATCATTGGGCAAGCTTCCTTCCTTGATGTAACGGTAATACTTTTGATTGATTAAAACACCATTGTAATTGTAATTTTTGATTTCTTTAATCCGTAAGCCCCCTACATATCGATCGATGCCGCTACCATCATCGCTGGCCACCAGATGAGTTTGATAGTAGTACTCTGTATAACCTTTGGTTGGGTAAGTAACTTTGGTTAAGATACCTGCCTTTACTTTGGTCGTATCAGTATTGCGGTTGGCGTTTTGGCCAGGATAGGTTACCGTGTTATACGTGAATGAAGGTATGAGCCCCTGGAGGTTTGGATTGCTGTTGTAATAACCCCAGAAGTCAATTTGACTGGAAGTAGGACTTGGTAGCTCTAAAGTATTGTATTCGAACAGGTAAGGTTGTTCACAGGTAGCAGTACCTGCTGCACACTGCTGAAGGCTTAACAACTTTAATCGATTATTTGAGGTTGCGGAACTCGTGGCAGGGTAAGTAAACTTCCACTCCATAATTCCGGTTGCCCCATTTTCGCCTTTTTTTATAATGAGTTTATCCAATCGCTTGCCACCATTTGCATAATGCGAAACATCAACTGAGGATTGAAAATCTACCGTTTCAATAGTGGTTGTGCCTGTGGTATTGGGATCTCGAAGTTTGTAAGAGATTCGACTCAAAAACTTGCGATTCAGAATATACGTTTGATTGGTGAACCCACCTTTTTGCACATTGGGGGTAGTGTTGTTTTCCCCACAAGGTGTTAAAGGGGGGCCGCAGCAGGTCCCAGGAGTACCATTTTGATTAATGTATTCAGTTGACAACCAATAGGTCATTGATTGATTTGAAGCCAAATTGATCGGTGGGCTGTATGCCGCAGTCATGGTTTCGTATTCGTATTCCATGACCTCCGTTCCATTAGCTGAAGTGACTTTGCTGAGGTACCAGCTACTATTAAAGATATACCTTGCTTTATTGCATTGACCTGTTTCAGAGCATTCAATGAAGGCATCTGTTACTTCTGTAGCGGTAAATTCATAAATATTCCCCAACATGTCTTTGATGGTGAAAGAGGTAATGTCTTCTGGGCCATAAACAGGCTGAATCACCACGTCTTTCTTTTCTACCTGATAGATGTTCTTGCGCGCATCGATATAAAACCGACCGGAATACCCGCCAAAATTGAAGTAGTACACGTCGGGTTCTGTTTCAATATTACGTCCAGCTACACTGTACAAATAATCATTCTCTACAAATTGATCAGTATACCCAGCTGTTGTTTCAGGTTTAATTTGGTCGGCTTTGGAGTAATAATTGGAGTTCAAATCGGGCATGCCGTTCATGGAGCGAGTGATTACTCCACCATTTGCCAGAGTCCATCCTAGACCCACCCAGGTTGGTAGATTGGCCACTTTGTTGCCAGAACCGTCATAAGAGAGCGTTATGGATTCTTTCAATTCTTTGCCTTGAATGCTGTACAAGGGGATCGATACATTCAGGGCACCAGTATAGGTGTTTACGTTCCCTTCCCCAAATTTGCCCAGACTGGAAGCTTCAGGGGTATTGGGCAAGGTGATGGAAGGAAGTACAATGGGCGGAGAAGTCTGGCTAAAAAGCCCGGTTGGAGTGGTCCAAAAGACCAACAACATCCCCTTAATGATCAATTTACAATATTTTGAGCATCTATTGCGAGCAAACATAAATCCTTGATTTTGATTTTTAAGTAAAAACCCTACACCCTTTTCGACGTCCAATTATTCTGAAAAAATGAGTTTTTCGATTAGTAGTTTATTGCCAATACGCAGGGCACATACATACATCCCCGCCTGATAATTTGAAGTTCCACCAAGGTTAATTCCATACTTACCTGGTGCCATAATGCCCAGATCGGCTTTGTGAACCAAGATGCCCAAGGCATTGAATACCTGCACCTCCACTTTTTCAGAAGTTGACAACCAATAGCTGATTCTTCGATCGTTGCTTTTTTGGGCGGGGTTCGGAAATACCTTCATCCCATAGTTTTGATGGTCCTCTTTGCCCAATTCAGCTAGTTCAATGGCATTGAGTTTCTTTGACTTCAAGGCATATTTCCACACGCCAAATTTGAGTGTACCTCCGAACAGCACCTTGTCATGTACGGCGATGGATTTCATTCCTTCAAATGGCAATTCCTGGTCAATTTTTTGAGTGTCTTTGACTACACCTTTAATGTTGCCCCCACTGTAAAGTGTTGAATCTGCTACTACCAAGGCTTGGATGTTGGATAGCCCGGTAGTCTGCTTGGTACTCTTCCCCCAAAAACTCAGGCGTTCGGTTTCAATGATCTGATCTCCGCTGGTGCCGAGGTATACAACCTTACCGTCGGTAGCCAGGCTAGCTACATCGTGAGGGGTACCTACATCGACCAGGAGCCAAGTTTTGCCGTCGTCGGCACTCAAGTATATACTTTTACTCGTTCCAGCAATGATGTTGCCATCCTTGACCAGCATAGCGTAGATGTTTCTGGATACCCCTATCGGACGGGGCAACGGGGCTTGTTCCCAACTTTCTCCGTCATCACTCGATATAAATATGCCTTTGTTTGTTCCAGCGTAAAGGTTTTTGCCTTTTTGGGCCAGCGACAAGATGATGTCCGTACTTAATCCTTTTGCTTGGCGTTCCCACTTGAGGTCATCTTGCAGTGAGCGATAGATACCATTTCCCGTTCCGATGAAAAAATATTGGCCGAAAGCCACCATGCATCTTGGCGTTAAACTAGCGATGCCCCTGTCGCTTCGTTCCCAAGAATCACCCAAATTATTGGTTCTATAGACTCCTTGTCCATGTATGCCTGAATACAAATGCTTTTTTTGGGAAGACAAAAAAAGCACAGTTCCTTGGGGAGATTCAGTGGGCTGCCAGACCAGTTCTTGGCCATGCGCTTGCAAAACAGAAACGATCAATAGAACCAAAAGCGATCCCTTTATGAAGTGGATTGGGAATTTCATATTTTGAATTTATACAGCAAAAATTCTGGTTGAACATTTGATCTCTGTCCGTGTATCCTTATTTACTTCTTTTTCAGAAGCTCAATTTCCTTTTGTAAGTCGTCGATTTGTTTTTGTTGGGTCTTAACTGCCTCAATTAAAATGGGAATCAATGCGGTGTAATTGACTGCCAAATATCCATCTTCGGAGGTGGACACAATCGAGGGCAATACTTTTTGTACGTCTTGCGCCGAAAGTCCGTATTGGTCTGTTACCGTTGTTGATGCTTTGTCGATGTTCTTTTTTGCATCGACTAAGGCTTTTTTCTCTTTTTCGTCAGTTGGGTTCAGTTTATCCAAATCCGTTCTGAGTTTTGAATTCACAATGGGGGTAAAGTCATAACGGATGCCATTCAGCTGATTCAGGATGCTTAAACTGTTGTCAATTTTAATGATGTTTTTTTTCAGTCTGATGTCCGAAAAAGTAGATACGTTTTGAGTTAAAGTTCCTCTTATCAATAGATTACCATTTACATCGAGTTTCATTCCAATGTTGGCTCCAGTAGAACTCGTTGAAAAATAGATGCCATTGCTGCCATGCAGGTGCAAAGCATCCGAATCATCACTAGCAGAGCCAGTAATGTTGGCACGTGCTTCGCCTAAAAAAGCATATTCGCCAGATCCTGAATTGCCAAAATCGCCAAAAGAAATTCTCGATTTGGTGCGATAAGCATCACTACTGTTAAGCCCTAAAGCTTCTGTGCTCACCAGCCCCGAGGGGTCATTTCCAACTCTTTCGAGGCCTAAAATGACCTTCCCTGTTGTGGTTACTTTAACCTGTGCAAATGCCTTTTGGCATACCCCAAAAGAAACAATGAAACCAATCAGGAACAGCATCTTTTTCATAGTAAATTATTTTGTTGATGTGTTTTTGAGCTGTGATTTGTTTTTATGACACTGCAATTTTCCGAAAACTTAACATTAAATTAGCGTCTGAAACTTCACATCGATGAGAAGTTTTAGCTACTTTCGTGTAAACTTTTAGGCGAGGTTTTTGAGTCGTTTAAAGAACCCACATTGTTAATTCCCAAAACCGAATCAATGATCACTGTAATTACCCCCAAAAGAGTAGCACTCAACATACGTGCGTGGCGTGAACATTTAGGATTCAAGCAGCATGTTGTTGCAGATGAGATTGGCGTTTCTCGAAAATGGTATGTTGATTTAGAAAATGTAAAAGTGAAATTTAGGGTGGATCAAGTTTTAGTCATTGCTCAATTTTTTGAAATACCACCCACTGAATTTTTTAAAGCCGAAACTGATTTCAACAAACAAAAAATTGCACCTCCTGAATTAGAATATAATTTATAATATATTGTTGAATTGAAGATTATCCAGGTTTTTGGCAAACTTCTTCAAAAAATGGATATGTAGGAACTGGTGTGCAAACCAATTTGTAATTTTCACCTTCTGAAACTTTCTGCTGGCGCAAGTTTTGCGCACAAGCGGGGTGTGAAGATACTTACGCCAGATGGGATTTTTCTCCCAGAATGACCTTGTTTGGGCGTATCGGTATAGCCGTTAAAATCCCAGGGGGTGCCGTACCAATGTGGAATGATCCTGGTCAATAAAGCTTCAGTAAATAAAGCTCCAGTCTGGTAGCCAATTCTCCTACCGGATTTGCTATCTTGAATGGGCTACAACCCGGTACCAACTGGCTCTGGAACCTGAGCCTGGATCGACAAATTTCGCGCAATTTGCAGTTGCGGTTCAGCTACGAGGGGCGCAAAACTGGCGACGCCAAGGCCGTACATGTTGGTAGGGTGCAGGTTGGAGCGGTATTTTGAACCAGCAAACCATGATGGCGAGGAAGACTTGCGCCAGCGGGGTAATTTGTTGATACTAAGTCTAATTTTTTCGATTCAAATCAGAAAAATCAGTCGTTTTTTTTGATTTGAATCGAAATTAGTTAATTTTAACCCTATGTTAATCGAACGTTTACAAGGCAAAAACATCGGCAATTGGATGGACAAAGGCAAAGCCCTAGTGGTTATTGGCCCTAGGCAGGTTGGCAAAACCACTCTTGTTCGCCAAATATCGCAGAGCTTGGGTCGGAAAACCCTTTGGCTGACCGGCGACGACCCCCAAACCCGGGCCATGTTGGACAATGTTTCGCTGGGGCGAATGCAAACCATTATTGGGCAAAACGAAGTTTTGGTGGTAGACGAGGCGCAGCGTTTTACCAATGCCGGATTGATGCTCAAATTGATTACCGACCATATTCCCAATATTCAATTGTTTGTCACAGGTTCTTCGTCGCTCGACATTGCTTCTCAGACCAAAGAAAACCTGACCGGACGAAAAATCGAGTTTCACCTTTACCCGATTTCCTTTGCTGAAATGTGCGCTCACCATGGCTATCTGCGCGAACGCTCTTTGCTAGAACATCGCCTGTTGTATGGCTATTATCCGGAGGTGGTAGCGCAGGACCCACCACAAGCACAAAAAATACTCGCTGATTTAAGCGACGGTCTGATGTATAAAGACCTGCTCACGCTCGATCAAATCAAAAAGCCCTCTTTGTTGGTCAAATTACTACAAGCACTTGCACTACAGCTTGGCAGTGAAGTGAGGTACTATGAATTAGCACAAACCATTGGTGCCGACCCAGTTACAGTGGAGCGCTATATTGACCTGCTGGAACAGTCCTTTGTTGTGTTTCGCCTACCTTCTTTTAGCCGGAATGCCAGAAATGAACTAAAAAAAGGAAAAAAAATTTATTTCTACGACAACGGTATTCGAAATGCCATTTTGAAAAATTTTGCTCCGCTCGAACTCCGAAATGACATAGGCGCACTCTGGGAAAATTTTCTGATTGCAGAGCGCACCAAACGTAATGCCTATTCTGACCACGCTTGTAACTCCTTTTTTTGGCGGACAACTACCCAACAGGAAGTTGATTATGTAGAAGAAGCCAACGGTATGCTGTATGCTTTTGAATTCAAATGGAATCCGAACAAAAGTGGCTCTTTCCCCAAATCTTTCTCTGAACTGTACCCAAACAGCCAGATAGCTTTTGTCGATCGCGACAATTTTGAGCAATTTGTAAATCCTATGGGGCGATAAAAAAACCGCCCGACCAAGTCTTCCCATTAATACCCCAAGCGCAACGCTGGAACAACGTCTTCCAGACATTGAACCAGCAAACCATGATGGAGAAGAAGACTTGAGCCAGCGGGGTCTATTTCCTCAATCCGTGTATTTGACTTAAGCCAGCGGGATCTGTAAACGCAGAGATAATAGGTACAGGCCGTGAGACCCGTACCAGCGGTAAGCGCAATGTTTTTCGTTGATTTTGAAAGACTTAGCCTAGTGGGGGAAGAAGACTTGAGCCCGCGGGGCGGAATAGAGTTCCTTTTTAATAGCCGCCACCGCCGCCACGATTACCGCCGCCACCGTAGCCGCCACCGCCACCACGATTACCACCGCCGCCACCGTAGCCGCCACCGCCACCACGATTACCACCGCCACCACCGTAGCCGCCACCGCCACCACGATTACCACCGCCACCACCGTAGCCGCCGCCGCCACCACGATTTTCGCGGTCTTCAGCTTTTTTAGCTACAATTGTACGACCATCTAGATCACTATTGTCTAGACCCTCAATGGCATTGAGCGCTTCGTCGTCATTTGGCATTTCTACAAAGCCAAATCCTTTTGAACGCCCTGTTGATTGGTCCATAATGATTTTTGCAGAATCAACAGTTCCGTATTGCTCGAACGCTTCCCGTAAATCGTCGTCTTGCGTGTCGAAGCTTAATTTTGCAACAAAAATATTCATAATTAAAGATTTAAAAGTTAACACCTCAAATAAGAGTTGTGAAGAAAATTTGTACCAAGTGCACTATAGTCGTGCGCTAAATAGGGGTTAAAGCCATGCATCTTTCTGAATTCAGCTTCAACTTGATGTCTATTTCGCACGAAGGTAACGCTATTTTTATATTGCAATTGCTGGCGGCCAGGAAACGACAAGAGCGGCACCCAACAATAGTTGAATGCTGCTCTTGTACACTGTATCCATATCGGCTTACACCATCTCGCGAGAATACTTCTTTCCCCACTAGTCCAACCCTTCCCAATATCTTCGCTAAGTCGAATTTCGACACTTAAAATCTAATGAAGCGACAAAAAATGTTTTTTTATTTTTTAAATAAAACTAATTCACTATTTTGGGGGAGATTGTAAATAAATTTCGTAGGGAATTATGTAAAATTTGTAAATTACAAGGGTATGCCGAAAGTAGTTATTTCAGGTCATGCAAGAGAGCAAATGGAAGAACGGGGAATAACAGAAGAAATTGTTTTCTCGATTATTGAAAAACCCCAACAAACAATTGCTCAAGGAGAAAATAAACTCATTTATCAATCGATTTGGTATTTTGAGAATGAAGGTAAAGAATTTCTAGTGAGGGTATTCGTTAATATTGTAAAAATACCTAATCTGGTTATTACGGTTTACCTAACCAGCAAGGTGGAAAAATATTGGCGAAATGAAAATTAAATTTGATCAAGAGGTCGACATCCTTGTTCTTCGCTTTTCAGAAGAAAAAATCTTGGAAAGCGATGAAGTAAAGCCCGGGGTTATTCTGGATTTTGACAGTGAAGGTAATATTGTCAAAATCGAGATTTTGGATGCATCCAAACGAATGGCAGCACCTTTTAAATTGGAATATGAAGTGGCTAGCGCTTAAATGAATGATTTTGTGTAATGCAAATATCCTTCCTTTCACAGCATTGCAGTTGTTAAACGCTGAATTCACCCGCTAGCCCAAGTCTCTCCAAACCCACCAAAAACATTGCACTACCGCTGGAACAAGTCTGAAGACGTTGAACCAGCAGTCCGCTGCCGTGCAAGACTTGCGCCAGCGGAGTTTACTTTGCCAATTCCCGCAGGGACTTCCCTTTCACAAACACATCACTCAATACCGCATTGCCTTGGTATACATGCACGAGGGCATAACCAGCATTTGCCCTCCGGTAGATTCTTTCCGCTTTGGGTGCTTTGTTTTCTTCCATGAAGAATTTGCTGAAAGGGTAATAAATGGTGAGCTCATTTTCCCAGACATAGCTCACTTTGGCTTTGATAAAAGGAGTATCCTCGGCGGGTGCAGTATGGCTCAATCCCTTTATTTCTGCGTAGCCATTTCCGTCTTGGCCAATCAAAACGAATACGGGGTCATTTTTTTTCCAGGAATGCTGTGCATTGGTATCTAGGTTGAACTGGCTGGCGGTAAAATTGAGCGCTACATACCGCCCCCGGAAAGGATCGGCAGGATCTACCGGACGGGTTTCAAATTTAAAGGCCGTTCCCAACCACAGGGCTTTATTGCTGTCGAAAACCATTTTGCCTGGAAAATACAGCTGAATCAAGGCTACCACTACAAAAAGGCCAAACCGATAAGTCGTTTTCATGCTTTTTTCTTTTTGATCAACCAATAATTGCTCAGGAAAAACCCAACGCCCACTACGATGAACAAGATCCCACGCACCACAAAGTCGATTTTGAGGTCAAAAAACCGACAAATCAATAGTGCGGTTAAAGTCAGTAACCCCACGTTGAGGGTGGCAACGGAATTGGTACGACTGCCTTCCACTACGGTAGCAATCCCTAAGCCCAATACCAGCAGATTGTCCAAAACGGCACTCCAAAATGGATTAATGAAGGAAAGGAAAAAAAGGAATGCAAACACAAAGGGCAGAACATTAAACAGCTTGAAAATGTTAACGCCCCTCGTTTCTTTAAGCCAGAACATCAATCCCACCGATAAAAGTGTCAGCCCCAAAAACCAGAAAAATTCAACACTGGTCAGAAGCGACCAAGATTCCTTGTCTAAATTTAACACCCCCCAGGCCCAGAGAAAACTGAACCACATCAAGATCCCGATAGGGCCAAGTTTGCCAGCCAGTTGATACCCGGAAATATTGCTTTCACTCCGCCAGGTCTTGATCCAGGTGCCGACCAAATGCAGCAATCCAAATAAGCTCATGTAAGCCAGGTACAGGATAGAGCCGTGTTGATGCGATTCGGTACCCAACATGATTACCAGGGAGATTGGTACGATAAAGTGATGAAAATTGGTAAAATTGCCTACTGGTGCTCGGCGCACCAGTAGGTAGTAATATGGAATACCTCCAAGAACAAACAGCCAATAATAAGAAGCTGAGGCCGAAGACATATGACTCCACTCAAAATAACCTGCCTGGCAACCGTAATAAGTCGCGCCGCACCAAAACAACAAAGAAGCCATAGAGGAATTGAGCAAATAAACTAGCGGAAGGCTGAGCAGTGTCCACCAAAACAAAAAAGAACTCAAATCTCCCAGCAAATTGTAAATCTGACTGACCAGAGAGATGCTTGCTCCAATCGACAGGGTCAGGAATACCGCGCTGGCCTCCTGCCAAACCACGTTGCCTGGCTTGCGCAAAATGGTGAACCCGGCAAACAATTGTCCGATGATCAGCGGGAGGAAGGCAAAAGCAGTTTTGGTAAGTTGATTGTATTTGTCCCAATTGTGGGCAATAATCAAGATGATTCCCAATCCGGTGAGCAATGCGCCTAAAATGGCAAAAACCAGCAGCAAACGATTGGGGGTTTGGTCCCGTTTCTGCTCAAAATAAACCTCAATGGCGCTGGCCGTTTCGGTGGTGATGAGCCCTGCTTCAACCAGTTCGGGAAGGGCATTGATAACGGATTTTGCTGACATGCTTAATAGGGTTTATGTGTTTTTCCTTCACTACTAGTTTATATCCAAACCTTTCATCATGGCTAAATAAGTACGGGCAAAGTTTGGCAAAGAGCTAAAGTCTACTTCGCTTAGCCGCGGAGCAAATCGAGGGAATTTCTCTTGATTGTCCTCCACAATGTTTTCAATTGCGCGTTTGATGGCCCTGCGATTGGGGATGCCGGTAGCAAGATCGAGAAAATCATTTTTGAAGCCCAATGCCCGAAAATACCCAGATTCTGTGACCTGCATGTACAAGTGCAACAGATCCCGATCGGGTTTTGGGAGTGCGTAATTGAACAAACCCGAACTAACAATAAACCCAGGGATGGACAGCGCCACTTTAGGATAACCATTTTCGCAGTACCAGTCCATTTGCGGCAATTCCGTATCGATCAGAGATACCAATTTGTCGTGGGTTACCGGAGTCGTAATGCCAAACGTGCAGCGCACTCGATACAGCTCTTTGAAAAACTCTTCTTTGGGGCGTTCCAGCAATTTTTGTAGGTCTTTGGCCAGCGCAAGGTTTTTATCAATATTGGTCTTGTTCTCTTTGGTAAAATACTGCCGTTGGATGCGTTCCAACTCTTCCATCATGTAACCCTCTGGTTTGATCAGGTAATCAAGTTTGAACACCAGGTGCAACAAAAGATAAGCGATGGCGCCAGGGTATTGTTCCCGATTCAGTGGGCCCTGATTGACTTCAAAGATGGTATTGGTGATTTCTTCCTGGATAAATTTGTACTTTGCTTCTTTTTCTGCTAGCGGAATTTCTTGCAAATGATCGGCCTCTACTGCATGCAACATTTTGAATTCATCCAGCAAGAGATCATCTTGTTTGTCGGCATTGATGGCCAGTTCGCGCAACGCCTTGTACAACTTATGCGGCGATGCGTCCACTTTTGGTGTATCAAAAAGAATGGTAAGGTGATTGTCAGGGTCAAGCGCAAAGCGGCTAAATTGCAGGATAAAGTTGCGTTCAATCAATCGACGCATGAAACCAACATTCAGGGCTTGAGAGTAGGCGATTCTGGATTCTACCTGGAACTTGTCCTCATTGGCGAATCCAGTAATTTTTTTTGAGCCCTGGTGAAATTCAAAACGCAGCACGCCATTGTCTGTCCACCAGCGTATATTGTCTTCGTTTTCGTCACGCAAATATTGAAAAAATGCTCGGTAAGCATCAAAAAATTTACCTTCCTCAAACAATGCAAGGGACTGTTCCCAGGCTTGATAGTTGAGCGGGGGTTTGTACGAATCGGTGTATCGGCCGAATTTAATGCTCAATAACTCGGGAGAAACATCCGTATTGGAAACTCTAAACAGTCGATCAAATAGACCCATGACCAGTATGTCCAAAATTTTGAATTGGTTTTGGCGATGAAAATTACAACAAATTGAATAAAATTGTTGATCTAAGCGAAAAAAACACTTGATTTCCTGCGCATGCATTTTTAAATGAGTGTGTAAGAAGTATCAAACCGATGAAAATGGAGCACTTTCGCAGTATTCTGCCGCCAATGGCTTACCCGTTTCAACTGAGTTACGCTGACCATTTTATGGGTGTAGGTTCCTGTTTTGTGGAAGAAATGGGTCAAAGATTGCAGGACCTGAAATTTTCAACCCAGTTCAATCCCCAAGGCATTGTTTTTAATCCTGCATCGGTAGCACTGAGTCTGGAAAGGCTGCTCGTTCCCAAAATATACCAAGCAGAAGAATTATTTCAGCACCAAGGACTTTGGCACAGTTTCGACCACCACGGTCGTTTTTCTTCCCCATCACCAGAAGACACCCTGCAGCAGATTCACCAAGCTCAGTCCGAGGGACAACTCCAACTCCAAAAAGCCACTATTTTGCTGCTTACCCTGGGGAGCGCCAATGTGTGGCAACACCTTGCACAAGGCCGCATTGTCAGCAATTGCCACAAGCTGCCTGGGAATACGTTTCAACGCAAGCGTATGTCGGTAGCCGAAATCGTTGATACGCTGAGCAAAAGTTTACACGCAATCCTGGCCTTGCGGCCGGCCATCAAGATCATCCTCACCGTAAGTCCGGTACGCTATCTCCGGGAAGGCTTAATGGAGAACACCCGCAGCAAAGCCACCTTATTGCTTGCCGTGGAGCAGTTGTGCCAACAATTTGAGCAAGCACACTACTTTCCTGCCTATGAATTGTTGATTGATGACTTGCGCGATTATCGGTTTTATGCCGAAGACTTGGCGCATCCGAGTCATTTGGCAACCCATTACATTTGGGATTACTTCAAGCAATCTTTTTTTGCCCGTGTAGTACTTAACCAATTGCAAGACCTGGAAAAACTGAAACAGGCAACGCTGCATCGCGCCTTGCACCCTGAAAGTGCCAGCCACCAACAATTTATCGCTCAACAACTTGAGTACATTCAACGTTTGGAACATAAGTATCCTGAAATGGATTTTTCAGTCGAAAAAAATATTTTTAATCATCAATTAAAAGCCTGAAGTCAATGAAAAAAAAATTACCTGTACACGGTATGCTGATCATCAGCATGTTGCTATGCACCGCTTTGGGCAATGCCCAAAACCGCCTGATCAAATCCCGGCCAATGGGTACGATCACCAAGGAAGAACTGGCCAAAACCTATGGTCCCCTGGTGCAGTACAGCATTGAAATGTACAAAGTATGGTACCAAACCAAAGGCAGCAACGGACTTACCGATACCGCCTCCGGACTGGTGGTATTCCCGATTGTTCAAAACCAATCCTTTCCGCTGCTTTGCTACCAGCACGGTACCGTTGATGGGCCATTGGATGTTCCCTCTAACCGGGCTGGAGGCTGGGAATTGGCGGGTGTAGCTGCTGCTTTAGGCTATGTTGCTACGGCGCAAGATTATCTGGGTTTGGGCGAATCCAGAGGTTTTCATCCCTATGTGCATGCTGCCACTGAAGCCAGCTCAGGGGTTGATTTGTTGTACGCTACCCGTGAACTCGCCGCCATTCGGAAAGTTTCCTTGAACGGGCAACTCTTTCTCACCGGATATTCTCAGGGTGGACACGCCTCCATGGCGCTACACCGCGAACTGGAACTCAATTACACCAAAGATCTTCCGGTAACTGCCGCTGCGCACCTGTCCGGGCCCTACAGCATTTCTGGCGAAACCTTCAAACGCTTGCTCAGCGATGAACCCTATTATTATGTTGGGTATACCGCTTGGGTGATTTTGTCCTACAATCAGATGTATAAGATTTACGACAAGATTGACAAAATTCTCAAGCAGCCTTACGCAGATATGGCACTGCGTTTTTACCGCAATGAAATTGGCCAATTTGACCTCAACAAACAATTGGTTGATACCTTGACCAGGAAGTATGGAAAACCCATTTCAAGATTGATGATTCAGGATAGCGTGCTTGAAAACCTCAAAAAAAGCCCTAATCATCCATTGCTGAAGGCCATGCGCGACAACGATGTATACAATTGGACACCCAAAGCACCAACCCGCATCTTTTATTGCAAAGCAGATGATCAAGTGACTTACCGAAACAGCATTTTGGCAGATTCTGTAATGCACGTGCTAGGAGCAAAAGACCTGCTTTCTGCCGATGTTAGGAGCGATGCCAACCACGGGCAGTGTGTAGAACCAGCGGTGCTGCAAACGATTTTCTTCTTTGCATCGGTGCGAAGCCGGATTACCAGCGTCAGGGATTTGCCGCAATTGCCCATAAAGATGTACCCCAATCCAGCCCATGAACAAACCCGTTTGGAAGGTTTGCCCAGCCAGGGAGAGGTGATTTTGAGCAACATCCAGGGGCAAATCATTTATCGGAGCAAAGTGAACAATTCTTGGATGGATATTTCTTTGCAAGGCTTAAGTACGGGCTTATATACGCTGCAAGTACTTTCAGGGAAAGGAGCCTGGCAGGGTAAATTGCTGGTGCAATAATCCCAATTTCATCCGCAATTGTCTTTTTCATCAATGCGATTTTGCGAATTAAGCTATAGTCCAATGTTAAGTTTTTCGCAGGGTATTTACTAATTGGGAATAAAAAACTACCTTTGTGTTAAATTAATGTAAACTATTGTTTAACTCCGTGTAAAAAATGTATTTTTGATGGGAAAGAAAAAGGTAATGGAACCTGTGCAGCAAAGCCAGGAAGAGGTAGCGAAACCAACAAGAAAAAAAGGTACCTCCACCAAACCCAAAGAGGCAAAGAAGCCAGTTGTTAAAATCAGTAGCCCCAAAGCGACGGCGTCGACAAAGGCCAAAACAACTGCATCTACGCCTGATGATGTTCAGGTAAAAAGCGCCGAAAAGGCCAAAGTGAAGACCAAGAAAGATGCTCAGCCAAATGTTGCTCCGGTAGCGAAAGGAGAATCACCCAAGCAAAAGGTGAAAGAACTGAAAAAGCAATGGCAGGGTGCTGACGAAAAAGTGAATGAACTGAAGAAAGCCTATAAAAAGCTGAAGAAAAAAGAGGGTAAAGCAAAAGCCAAAGAAAGCATGAGCCCAACCCTCAAAACAGCCAAGGCCGAACGGAAGACACTCAAGCAAGCTGTGAAATCGGCTAAAAAAATACAGGCTTAGTAATTTTTTGCGTCATATTTAGGGTCGCTCCAAGTATGAGAAAGAATTTATAGTAGCTATTGATTCATAATGGTTGGTAAGTTATCGGCGCTGGAGGCTTTGTTCTTCAAGCGCCGTAACTGTTTTTTAAACTCAAAACGTTATTTTTTTTCAAGATATTTGGAAAAAAATAACCAACCGTGAAACTCGAAACCGAAGTATGTATTGTAGGGGCAGGCCCAGGAGGCGTAGCCACTGCACTTAAACTAAGCAACCTTAGCATCCCTTGTATATTGGTGGACAAGTCCAGCTTTCCCCGCGATAAGATCTGTGGCGATGCCATCAGTGGTAAGGTGACCACCCTGCTCAATCGCCTGGATCCAGGCATTATGCAGCGCTTTCATGCCCAACCCATTCAAACCGATGTTTGGGGCGTACGTTTTGTCCCCCCCAATCGCAAAGCCCTCGATATCCCCTTTAAGGCTGGTTATGTGCGCAACGAAAAAATGGCGCCAGGATATGTTTGTAAACGCCTGGAATTCGATAATTTCCTGGTAGAAGAGGTCCGCAAACTCGAAAACGTTCAACTTTTGTTGGAGACTTCCATTGATGAATACGAGCGAAGCGAGACAGGTTTCACCTTGCGAAGCAAAAACCAGAACCTGGAAATAAGCTGCCGTTTGCTTATTGACGCTTCGGGTGCGTACTCCAATTTTAGCAGGCACCATGCTGGATTGGAAAAAGACCCCAAACACTATGCAGCAGCCATTCGGGCTTATTACCGCAACGTGAGTGGAATGGCCCAAGACAACTTCATTGAATTGCATTTCATCAAGAGCGTCACACCAGGTTATTTTTGGATTTTTTCTTTGCCCAATGGAGAGGCAAACGTGGGCATCGGAATGCGCAGCGATATTGTCAAGCGTCGGGGTGTCAACCTACGCAAAGAATTGGAGCGCATCATTGCCGAAGACCCCAGCATCAGTCCTCGGTTCAAAGATGCCGAATTGATCGGAAAATTGGAAGGGTATGGCTTGCCTTTGGGATCCAAAAGTCGGC
This sequence comes from Haliscomenobacter sp., assembly GCF_040403615.1. Lineage (NCBI taxonomy): Bacteria > Pseudomonadati > Bacteroidota > Saprospiria > Saprospirales > Haliscomenobacteraceae > Haliscomenobacter > Haliscomenobacter sp. Next base: position 21,376 of record NZ_JBBAKG010000016.1, read on the forward strand.
ATATTTCTGGCGATCATTTTATGTTGGTTGGCGATGCTGGGCATTTAATTGACCCTTTGACTGGCGAGGGCATCGGCAATGCCTTCTACAGCGGCATCATCGCGGCAGAGCAAGCAGAGGTTTGTTTGCGGGAGCAAAATTTTTCTAAAGAATTTTTAATTTCGTATGATGTTCGTATTCAACGAGTTTTGGGGTCTGAGATGAAGTTGAGCTACAAAATGCAGCAAATAGGAGGTAACCATTTGCTATTAAATTTCGTAACTAATATTATCCATGGAAATCGAAAACTCCTGGAATATTTTTCGGCGATGTACACCGACTTTGATTTACGCGAGCAATTGGTCAAACCCTGGTTTTGGATTAAGATGTGGTTAAGAAAAAGCTAAATTTAAAGTGCCACACAACCAATTTTGATCAAAGTGAGTCTATATCGGTGTAGCTTTTTTAAATTTGCGAGAGAAATAATATCGATTTTACAATTTCTTTGCAGAAATGGTAGAATTTTAGGAAAAATTTAAGTATTATAGAGGCAATTTTTCCTACTTTCGGATGTTATTCTTTCATACAATATGATTTTAGTCGGCTTAAGTTTCATAAACTAGTGAGTGTAATTCGTGACCTTCCCTTTGGAAGGTCATTTTTTTTGTTTAAACTTACTGCTGTACACAAAGTATGACGCAAAAAATTACTTCCCGATAAGTTAATTTTTCTGCGTTACAAAGACTACATTATGCTTCAGCTTAAGGGGATACCTGGCCAGGGAATAACTCAACTGGATTTGAGTAATACTGCTCCCGGCACCATCGGTGAATACTGGCTTCATCTCATTGACAATGGCATCGGCGAACCTGTTTTTTTGCCCATTATGGTTGCCCGAGGCAAACACGACGGCCCAGTGTTGGGACTTACCGCGGCCATCCACGGCAATGAACTCAATGGCATTCCGGTGATCCAGCGCTTGTTTCGCAACATTGATGTCAAGAAACTGCATGGCACTATTGTGGGTGTTTTGGTGATGAATGTTCCTGGTTTGCTGAGTGAGAAACGGCGCTTCAACGATGGTACCGACCTCAATCGGATTGCGCCGGGCAAACCCGATGGCAATGTGAGCGAAGTGTACATTTACCGTATTGTGGAGCGCATTCTCAAAAAAATGGATTACCTCATCGACCTGCATACCGCCAGCTTTGGCCGGGTCAACTCTTGGTACATCCGGGCAGACATGAATTCCGAAATCACGGCCTGTATGGCCAGACTCCAAAATCCCGACATCATTCTGCACAACAAGCCCAATGATGGTACTTTCAGGGGCGCGGCGAGTTCGTTGGGCATTCCGGCAATTACCCTGGAGTTGCGCGACCCGCATGTGTTTCAGCTTGATGTGATTGAAGGGGCATTGCAAGGCATCAACAATGTGATTTACCACCTCAATATGCTGAAGGGAGACATCATTGTCAATAGTGCCCCGATTGTCCTTTGCCAAAGGTCGTACTGGATGCATACCGACGAAGGGGGCATTTTGCAAGTAATTCCCCGGGTATGTGAAGAAGTAAAAAAAGGCCAACTCATCGCCGAAGTAAGAGGTATTTTTGGAAAACTTGTGCGGGAATACCACGCTCCCGAAGATGGAATCGTGATTGGTAAAAGCGTAGACCCCATCAACCCGACGGGTACCAGAATCATCCATTTGGGCATCAAAACCTCTACCATCGACAATCAGTGATTCAAGTAAACTAAGCCCTGGCAAAAGCCGATTTTTCAAAAATCCATTAGCGTTACTTGTTATGCAGCAAATCATCAGGCTGTTTTTCCAGCCTAGAACCCTCCTGATTTTGTTCTTGTTTCTGGGGGTACTCGCTTCGGTTCAGGCTGTTTTATTGGGCTTGAAAACCTTTGTACCCGATGGTGAACTTTACACCAATTACAACAACTACGTTATTTTTCGGCAATCGTTTTTTCATTTGCTGGAGCAAAAAGACCTTTACATTCTTTATCCCAAAGAGCATTGGGATTTGTACAAGTACAGTCCAACTTTTGCCCTCTTCTTTGGTTTTTTCGCCTACTTACCCGATGTGTTGGGGCTGAGTTTGTGGAACGTACTCAACGCATTCCTCTTGTTTTCAGGCGTAATGGCTTTGCCCAAATTCAGCGATAAGCAAAAAGCCCTGATTTTGTTGGTAGTGGTACTGGAATTGATGACCAGCTTGCAAAATACCCAAAGCAATGCCATGATGGCGGGGCTGTTGATTTGGGCCTTTGCTGCGCTCGAACGGCGGCATTACCTGGCCGCTACGTTTTTCATCATGGCTACGGTGTACATCAAAATCTTTGGCCTGGTGGCTATGGCGATGTTCTTGTTTTACCCGCGCAAAGAACGTTTGGCTTTGTACAGCATCATATGGGCAGTGGTAATGTTGGTTTTACCCCTGGTAGTGGTAGATTGGAATCAACTGAGCTTCTTGTACCAAAGCTGGTTGCGCATGCTACAGGACGACCACAGTGCCTCCTACGGGTTTTCCGTGATGGGCTGGTTGTATACCTGGTTTGGCATTTCTGCCAATAAACTTGTGGTATTGGGTACGGGAGTGCTTTTGTTTTGTTTGCCTTTGCTGCGGATTAGGTTGTATGCCGATTTCAAATTTCGCATCCTCACGCTTTGTTCCACACTCATCTGGGTCATCATTTTTAACCACAAGGCGGAGTCGGCCACTTTTGTGATTGCGATGAGTGGCATTGCCATTTGGTTTTTTGCGCAAGAAAAACTGAGCCTTGAAAACCAGGTTTTATTGGTGCTGGCGGTGGTGTTTACTTCTCTTTCTCCCACGGATTTATTTCCCAGATTTATCCGCAAAGGGATCCTTGAACCTTATGTGGTCAAAGCGGTTCCTTGCATTTTGATCTGGGCAAAAATAATTTGGGAAATGCTGTTCAGTAAACCAACGCTTAAAGAAGTCAATCTGGATTAAAAGAGCTTACTTATGCGCCCCATTTCCATTGGCAGGACTCTCCAACTTCAAACCGGTGGAGTGCTTAATTTCCGACATCACAAAAGAACTTTGGATTTGCCCCAATTCTTCCAGATTGGCCAGGCTATTGACCATAAATTCCTGGTATTCGGCCATGTTGTGTACAATGACCTTGAGTAGGTAATCGAAGGTGCCGGCAATGTGGTAACACTCTACAATTTCTGGAAAGGAGCAAATCTGCTGCTCAAATAATTTGAGTACCTCGCGGTTGTGTTCTTTTAAGGATACATTGCAAAAGACCACTACGTGAAAATCTAATTTGTCTTTGTCAACCAATGCCACATAGCGTTGAATGTACCCTTCTTCTTCCATGCGGCGAATGCGCTCATACACAGGGGTGGCAGTCATGCCCAATTCGGCGGCAATTTCTTTAATGGTATACTTGGCATCCACCTGCAAAAGGTCTAAAATGCGGTAATCAATGTGATCCAGCGTTTTCATACTAATCTCGTATTGGGGGCCTAGTGCAGAGTGGCAGGAAATAAGTCGCTATAGATCCGTACTGAACTGAAGAATTGCTGAAAATTAGGTAAACTATTCCATGTTTTCAGGTCTAGGCGTAAAAATAAATCTAATAACAGCGCTTTTCTTGGAAAAATAAAAGAAACGTCATGATTTGGTCATTATGCGTATCTTGTGGCCAATATAAAAATGCGCATTAAACTGCGAAAATCGAGGAAAAATGAACTTGGATGCTTGTGAAATCAACCGTTGGGAACTCCTGCGTCGGCAGTTGAACAATCTGGATCAACAGCATTTTCAAAATTTGATCCAGGAAAACCCAGATGTAGTTGTTCTGGATGTCAGAACCCAATCTGAATACGAAATTGAGCATTTGCCTGGTGCTATCCATATGAATTATTTCGACTATGACCTTATAGAGCGATTTGAGGCGCTGGACAAATCCAAAACCTACCTCATTTATTGCCGCAGTGGCCGCCGTTCGGTGCGGGTCTGTGTTTTGATGCGCAACAGCGGGTTTACCAATGTATACAACATGGATGGTGGAATGAAAGCCTGGGTGTAATTCGACCCCATCCTGATGTCTAATTGCTAATTTTCTGTCAAAAAGTGTAAGTCTACATTTTTCTGACTAAGAATTTGTGCCACTCTGTCATCTTTTTTTACTTGGTCGGTGTTTTGTTTAGAAAAGGGCATGAACAATCTATCCCATTTCACCCATACCACAACTGCCAACGATGGTCTACTGCTGGATGCATATTCCCAGACCATCACCAGCATCGTTTCTTCCGTTGCTGATTCGGTAGTACACATCGAAGTTCGCAAAAAAAGTACCGACAAAAGGACCAAAGGCGAAAGCCTGGCTGCAGGAACTGGCTCAGGTTTCATCATATCTTCCGATGGATTCATCATCACGAACAACCACGTCGTAGAGGCTGCCGATCAAATTATGGTTTCCTTTACCGATGGTCGGCGGGTCAATGCCGAGGTCAAAGGCCGCGACGCTTCCACCGATATTGCTGTATTGAAGATTGACGAAACAGGCTTAAAAGCTTTGCAACTCGCCAATTCTTCCACCCTGCAAGTAGGCCAAATTGCCGTAGCCATTGGCAATCCGATGGGACTCCAATACACCGTTACAACAGGGGTGGTCAGTGCACTAGGCCGAACCCTGCGCGCCAACAATGGCCGCTTGATTGATGATGTAATCCAAACCGATGCAGCCCTCAATCCGGGCAATAGCGGAGGCCCATTGCTCAATTCACACGCACAGGTCATTGGCGTCAATACCGCCATTGTGGCTTCCGCCCAGGGATTGTGTTTTGCAATAGCTTCCAATTTGGCCGAATACATTGCTGGACAATTGATCCTCAACGGCAATGTAAAACGCGCACAAATTGGCATAGGCGCACAAGGAATCAACCTCAGCAACCGCATGATTGCGGCCAATCGTCTGAATACTTCAACCGGAGTTTACGTCTACGAAATCATTCCCGATGGCCATTTTTACAATCAGCAATTGCGCAAGGGAGACATCATCGTTGAGTTTGAAGGACAACCTGTAGCCTCGGTGGATGATCTGCACCGCATGTTGAATTTTAGTCGAATTGGCAAAAAATCCCAATTGGGGGTTTTGCGCGATGGGCACCGCGTCAATGTGGACGTTATTCCCGGCCAGGTCATGCTGTAGCGGCGACCCTATGTGGTCGCCCGCCCGCAAGGGCAAAAAGACGCCCGCAAGGGTGAAAAGCGCACGCAAGGGTGAAAAGCGCCCGTAAGGGCAAAAAAAATTGATCCCCGTCAGTAGGGGCGACTCTTCGTGGTCGCCCCTACTGATGTCTTTCCGCATCCTTCTTCCGAATCCGACTAAACGTTTCCGGCGTCATCCCCAACATCGACGCCAGGTATTGAAGGGGTACCAGATTAAACAACTCAGGACTTTGGGCAAAAAACTGATGGTAACGCTCCTCGCTGGATAAGGAAAGATGAGTGACAATGCGCTGCTCCAAGATGGTAAAACAACGGGCAAAAAAGAGTTTTTCCAATTCAGGCCATTTGGGCACGACCTGACCAATTTGGGCATAATCCGCTTTAGAAATAACTAATAATTCTGTATCAGTAAGTGCTTGAAGGCTCCAACGTGCAGGCTGTTGAAACAAGAAACTGGCTATATCCACCACAAAATACCCTGGACTGGAGATCCATTTGGTCACTTCTCTTCCTTTGTCGTCGAGCAGGTATTCGCGGATGATGCCGGTTTGAACAAAACCGAGTTGATCAGCGTATTGGCCTTCTTTGAGAAAATACGCCCCTTTGGCCAAGGTTTTGGGTTTAAAGAAAGCCCCAATTTGCTGTAATGTATCAGATGGTACACCAAAGTATGATTGGATGTATTTCTCGAATTCGTTTTGCATGGTGTTTAATATGACGCAAAAAATTACATCCCGATTTTTTGGGAGGCTTTTGAATAGAAAGCTCACTTGAAATGAACCGTTCGACTTCCTATTCAAAACCCAAAATCGGGAAATAATTTTTCTGAGTTGCTTAATGAGGCAAACGATCTCTTAAATACCCGTACACCCAGGTTCCTGCCAGGGCACTGAAAATGGTCACCAGGATGGTCAAGGCTCCAGCCCCAAATTGGGCATACAATGGCCCTGGGCAAGCACCAGTGATGGCCCAACCCAGTCCAAACATTAAGCCGCCATAAATCTGACCTTTATTGAAAGCCCGGTTGTGAAACTCAATGGTTTCACCGTTGATGGTTTTGACTTTGAATCTTTTGAGCAAGAATACCGAAATTGCACCTACAACTACCGCCGTGCCAATCACGCCGTACATGTGGAAGGACTGCAAACGGAACATCTCCTGAATGCGAAACCAGGAAACCACCTCGGCTTTGATCAGGATGACTCCAAAAAGCATGCCCATCAATGCGTATTTCAACTTGCCACCAACGCCTTCTACGCGCTCACTTTCATTGACGCACATGCTGTCCAGGGAGCGTACTTCGTAGTCTGGATTTTGCTCCAATATTGAATTATTTGATTCTTTTACCATTGTCTTACGATTTACAAACCCAATAAAAAGGGTACAATTAAGTTAGCAGAAATGAAACCACCGACCATAAAACAGATCGTAGCGACCAACGATGGCCATTGCAAGTTGCTCAGTCCACTGATGGCATGGCCGCTGGTACAGCCTCCTGCGTAACGGGTGCCAAAACCCACCAAAAATCCACCAACCCCAAAAAAGAAAAACCCTTTGAGGGTAAGCACATTGCTCCAACTAAAGAGCTGATTGGGAACCATATTGCTGAAATCGGTGATGCCGTATTGTGCCAATGAAGCTGCCAATTTCGGGTTAACTACTACATCATTGGGATCGCTCAAAAAATGAGCCGCAACAAAGCCTCCAATGACCACTCCACCCACAAAAAAAAGATTCCAGGCTTCTTTTTTCCAATCGTATTTAAAAAAAGGAAGGTTGGCTGGCACACAAATTGCGCAGATGTGGCGTAGACTGGCCGAGATGCCAAAGCCCTTATTGCCCAAAACGAGCAAGGCCGGTACGGTAAGGCCAATGAGCAGCCCGGATACCGACCAATGCCAGGGTTGCCGAATGAATTCAATTAGTGCTGTCATGTTTGCAGATTTTGTTTCGTGCTTAAAATCTGCTTTGCCAGCAGCCGTAAGCTCCATTAAAAATACACTTTCTTGATAGAATATGTTAATAAATGGCCTGCGAAAGGCCATTTATACAGACAATAAAGACAAATATTCAAGCATTTATAGTGCGAAACCCCATGCTGGAATGTAATGTTGGTCAGTTCGGGCTTTTCAATTGATGGTTTGTGATTCCCATTTCAAAGTAATACAAGTATTACGCTTTGCAAAACAATGTTTAACATAAAGCAATATGTTCGCAGAATGAATTGCCAACAATACGATTTTTTATTTAGATTGCGTTCAGTTATAAAAATCAGCAGCAAATCGCGAAATTTGGCGTTGATTTGAATTTTTGTGCCTAATTTCGTTCGATTGAGGTTGTCCTTTGCAACTTCAAAAGCAGGCACACAGCCATAAGAGATTTATATGGGTATCGTTATTTCACTGCTGAATCATAAAGGTGGTGTAGGCAAAACAACCAGTTCCATCAATATCGGTGCAGGTTTGGTTGAGTTGGGAAAAAAAGTATTGTTGATTGACCTCGATCCGCAGGCCAATCTCACCTTGTCGTTGGGCATGCCTCGACATGCACAATCTATTTACGAAGCCATTCGCGGCGAATCTCCGCTCGTACCTTATCCCGCCAAAGAAAACATGGACATCGTCATTTCTACCCTCGATCTTTCTGGGGCAGAAATGGAATTGATCAACGAGGCGGGGCGGGAATACTTATTGCGGGAACTACTGGAACCGATTCGGGATATTTACGATTACATCATCATCGATTGCCCGCCTTCGCTGGCTTTGTTGACGCTCAATGCACTGGCGGCGAGCGATACGGTATACATTCCCCTGCAAACAGAATTTTTGGCCATGCAAGGTTTGGCCAAAATCAAGCAGGTAATCGACAAGGTGAAATTTCGCCTCAACAAGAACCTGTACATCGGAGGAGTTATTGCCACGATGTACGATGCCCGTAAGGTTTTGAACCGGGATGTTGTGGAAACCATTAAAAAATACTTCGGCGAAATCGTGTTCAAAACCATGATTCGCGACAACGTAGCTCTGGCCGAAGCGCCTTCGCAACGCAAAGACATTTTTTCTTACAGCCCCGGTAGCCCCGGTGCCGAAGATTACCTGAATTTGTGCAAAGAAATCATCGAAAGAACGACTAAATCATGAGTAAAAAAAGATTCACCGATGGATTAGAAAGCCTGCTTAGCATGCCAGCCGAAGATGCTGCGCTGCAACGCAATGCATTGCTATCCTCTGAATCTTCCAGCGGACAGGGCAGTTCCCCCACTGTTGATATCCCGCCTGCAGAAAGCAAAAAAGTTCAAGGCAAGCGTTTTACGGATGATTTGCAGGCTTTTTTGATGGAGGCTTTTGAAGAATCTTTCGATCGGCAGATGCAACACGATCGCTCCCAAGCGGCCGAACCTGAAATAAAAAAGCGCAGTTCCAAGCCCATGGATGGCCTGGATGCCCTCATTCGCTCTACCGTTGAACCCAAAATGCAACTCGATCACCTGGCTACTCGTCGGTTGACTTTGCAATTTGATGAGCGCAAACTGGAAAAGCTAAAGGACATTGCCCGCATGGAAAAAACCCTACTGCGCGACATCATCGACAACATTGTCGAAGATTACATTTCTCGCTGGGAAAAACAGAAGAAAAGCTGAAGGTAGATCCTTTGGATTCTACTTCCCAACTCCTCAACTTTTACTTACCTTTGCAACTCTGATTACCAAAACTTTTACACGATGAAAATACGTCTAATGTTCGCGTCAATGCTGCTGATTGCATTGGCATTCGCTTGTGGTGGCACTGGATCAGGTAGCCCGGAACAACAACTGGAAACGGCAATGATGGCTGAGCACGACAAGGTGATGCCAAAAATGGGAGAAGCCAATAACCTATACAAGGAAATGCGCCAGTACCTCTTTTTGGATACAACCATGACCATGGAAACGCGGGAAAGACTGAGCATGGTGACCGCCAACCTGGGTCAAGCTTCTGAAGGCATGATGAACTGGATGAACGGCATCAGCGACCTGGAAATGAAAAAAAATACCATGAAACCGGAAGAGCTCACTCAATACCTGACCCAGCAAAAAGAAAGCATCACCAAAATCGGTGAATTGATGGACAAAAGTATTGCAGAAGCAAAAACTGCGCTGGCTGAGCGCAAAAAATAAAACCAATGATGCGCAAATGGTTGTTTTGGCTTATCCTACCCATTTTGGCAGGATGCCAATTGGGTGCACCCGATCAAAATGCACCGCTGCCGATTTTAGGAGAAATTGACGTGGTAAATGGTGATACCATTTTCCATTCCATCCGAGATTTTTCCTTTGTCAATCAAGACAGCCAAATCGTCAACAATCAAACTTTTGCTGGAAAGGCTTATGTGGTGGACTTTTTCTTTATTTCTTGTCCTACCATTTGCCCTAAGGTGAAAAAGCAGATGTTGCGCGTGTACGATCGATTCAAAAATGAAGAGAAGCTGGTGTTGCTTTCGCATACCATCGATACCAAGCACGACACCATTCCTCGCCTGAAAAAGTTTGCAAAAGACTTGGGTGTAGGGCTGCCGCAATGGCAATTTGTAACTGGTGTGCAAGACTCCATCTACAGCATTGCCAATGATTATTTCAGCATCGCTCAGGAAGATCCCAATGCTCCAGGTGGCTTTGACCACAGTGGAAGATTGATCCTGGTTGATCCCAAGCGCCACGTTCGCGCCTTTTGTGATGGCACCGACCCCAAATCGGTGGATCAGTTTATGAAGGATGTAGAGCGCTTGTTGAAAGAATTTTAGAAAAAAAAGTAGAGACGCGATGCATCGCGTCCCTACTTTTTTTGCTTGCCGCGATTCGCCGCGCTCTATCCTAGTTCAAAGGCAACGCAAATCCTGCCTGAATCGCAATTCCCCGGCTGCGGAAACTCTCCTTTACTACTGGAATATCCGCATTGGCTGTAAAGCCATATTGATAACGGCCATCCAGGAAGAATCGACCAATTCCTGTGTTGATTTCCATACCCGCACCTGCCAGCGCACCCACTTCCATGCGGTTGTAATTGATGGCATCCAGGTCGATATTGGTTTCAAACAACTTGACGTTGATGATGCCCGTTGTTCTGGCGGTCAGAGTGCTGCTCAGGTTGTAGGCGGCATAAGGTCCAGCTTGTGCATAAAAACGCACCGCATCCTGACCAGATTTTACTTTGAACAACACTGGAAGTTCCAGGGTATTGAAGCGGAAATCGGCACGTCCCCCGAGTGGAATCTTGAAATCACCGATTTTTACATCTTCTTGCAACGCGTATCGGAAACCACGGGCAGCATAACCCAATTCGGCCTGTACCGAAAAGTTGCCGCCAAAATCCAATTCCGCAGATGCTGCAGTGGAATTGCCGAAATTGTACTCTGCTTTGGGCGTCAATTCGCTCAACAATTTAGATTGCTGGATGGTACTCATTTGGAAACCGGAGCGTACCCCTACATGCAAAGTGCTTTGTGCGTAAATACCTGAAGTGAAAGCGAGAAACAAAACGGCCAACAACAATGCATTTTTCATATTCATTTGGTTTTTTTCGTTTGTGATGTTTGATGAAGCAAAGTTGCAGGCATCATTTGTTAAATGGCGTTATGCGCTCGTTAGGATAGATTTAATTTTTTCACATGCTCGTCGTTTTTTGGTTAAGGAATGTTACCGTTTGGCATTCTTGCTTAACGAAATCATAATCTCTCTCGACTCCACAATTTTCAATCAAAACAACCATTTTTACCCCGAAACACTCGTTATCCTGACTTGGAGTGTTACTTCCTCGATTTCAAAGAGTCAAACCATCGAATTTATTTAAATTCCGTCCCTCATTCAAACCAAATGAAAATGATCCAAAGAATCTTTTTTACAGTGGCCTTGGCCTTTTTAGCGTTTTCTTGCGATACCTTATCTAAATTGGTCACTTCCGTTTATTCCGAACCTACCGAAGCCGAAATCGGTTCAGGTTTGAAAGAAGCCCTGGAAGTTGGCATTGGCAAAGGCTCTGATGTCTTGTCTCAGGTAGATGGGTATTTTAAAAGCCCCTACAAGATCTTGCTGCCCGAAGAAGCCCGCAAAATCACCAACAAACTCAAAAACATACCTGGATTTTCGGATTTGGAGAATGTGATTTTGGAAAAAATCAACCGGGGTGCGGAAGATGCTGCCAAGCAAGCCAAGCCCATTTTCGTAAATGCAATTCGCGCCATTACTTTTAGCGATGTGCTCAACATCCTCATGGGCAGCCAGGATGCAGCTACTCAATTCCTCCAGCGCGGTACCAACGATCAATTGTACACCACATTCAGTCCGGTCATCAATACCTCTTTGGATAAATTTGAAGCCCGCAAAATCTGGTCGGACGCCGTCAAGGTGTACAACAAAATCCCTTTGATCGACAAAGCCAATCCAGACCTCGGCGATTACGTAACTCGCGAAGCCCTCAAAGGCATGTTTGCCATGGTGGCCAAAGAAGAACAGAACATCCGCACCAATGTATCGGCGCGGGGAAGTGAATTGCTGCGCAAGGTTTTTGCGAAGCAGGACAAGAAATAGATTGCTTTTTCTTCAGCATCATTCTGATAAGGGGCGATAAAAAAATAAGTGATCATTTTGCCAGAGGATTAGATGAGTAAACGTTTCATTTCAAGTGTCTTATCTAATTCTCTGGCTCAAGAAAAATGATCACTTATTTTTGCCCCACTACTAAGCACGATGATGCTGGAGAAAAAAACGAACTTTGACGCTGGATTAACCACAACTCAAGCATTGTTTTCATGTCAACCTTTACTCACCTCGACGCATCCGGCAATCCATCCATGGTAGATGTCGGCGAAAAAACAGCCACCAAACGCCTGGCAAGTGCCCGCGCAATCATCATCCTGGGCGACGAAATCATGGATCGCCTGGAAAAAGAAGAAATCCACACCAAGAAAGGCCCGGTTTTTCAAACTGCCATCATCGCTGGAGTCATGGCCGCCAAAAAAACGGGGGAGCTCATCCCATTGTGCCACCCGGTAGGCATGGAAAATTGCCAGATTCACATTCACGTGAACGAAAACCGCGAGGTGGTCATCGATTGCACTGCCTCCGTTACCGCCAAAACCGGCATCGAAATGGAAGCCCTCACCGGAGCAAGTGTAGCTGCGCTGACGGTGTACGATATGTGCAAAGCTTTTTCGCACGACATCGTGATCAAAGAAATCAAGCTGATTGAAAAAACCGGAGGTAAACGCGATTTCAAACGCGCAGATTAGGATTAATTTTGGTACTTCCGAATTTTCAAACAAGACGGACTGGGAATCCCTTCGGTGACACTCAACGTTGTCAGCAACCCCGTTTGTACATCCCGCTTGAATACGACAATGCTGTTGCTCAACATATTGGCCACCAATAAGAATTTTCCGGTAGGATCCAGCGTGAAATTACGCGGGTGATTGCCCAAAGTGGATTGAAACCCAACATTGGTCAGTGTCCCTTTTTGGGGATGAATTGCATAAATGGCCAGGTTGTTTTCATTGCCCCGGTTGGAGGCGTACAAAAATAGTCCATCGGGAGAAGTGTGGATATCCGCGCCGCTGAAGCCTTCGACGATTGTTGAGGGATGAGCTGGAATGTTTTGCAGCGCAATCAACTTGCCTTTTTTGTAGCGATAGGCACTTACCGTGCCGCTCAATTCTTCGATGCAATACACAAATTTTTGATTGGGATGAAAACACAGGTGCCTTGGGCCACTGCCAGCCAGAGTGGCCTGTCCATCAGGATTGCCAGGACTGAGCGGTTCTTTCGCTGCGGGGGTAAAATTGAAGCTGCGGATTTTGTCTGCACCCAAATCTGGTACCAACACGCGATCAAATTTTGGGGAGAAAAAGACGGAGTGGGTATGGGCAATGGCTTGCCGTTCTTGGTTGACCTTGCTGCCCTCGGTGTATCGAAACACCTGCATGGCCGGATTGAGGCTGCCATCGGTATTGACACTGTATACAGATACGCTGGCTTCTGTATAGGTGGCATCAACTACCCATTTTCCACTGTTGTGCACACTGGCGTAAACGGGATTTTCGCCACCACTTTTTTGCTTGTTGAGAAAGGTAAGTTTGCCACTCAGGCTATCAAACGCAAAACTGCTCAGATTGCCATCCTTGGGGATACGCGCTTCAGTACTCGCGTACAGGTATTTTCCGTTGGGACTCAAGTTTAAGTAGGAAGGATTAACCAGATTGGGGCAAAGGCTTTTGTGTTGCAATTGCCCGCTGAGCGTGTCCAACACATACACATTGATGCCTTGCTTGGGATCATTGGGTACGTAAGCGCCCACAAAGAGGTAGTAAGTTTGGGCGCTCAATAGGGAGCAGGCCAAAAAGGCAAGGCTGAATAAGCTATACTTGCGCATGGCGGAATGTTTTTTGTTTGCTTTGCAATTTAACTAAATTTGTACACACCTTAACTCTTGCTATGATTCTGGATAAAATAAACTGGGGAATGATCGGCTGCGGCAATGTGACCGAGAAAAAAAGCGGTCCAGCCTTCAATAAGGTGCCTCACTCAAGCCTGGTGGCGGTGATGGCGCGCGACATCAACAAGGCCGCCGATTATGCCCAACGGCACGGCGTACCCCGTTGGTACGACAGTGTAGATGCCCTGCTGGCTGATCCCGAGGTCAATGCCATTTACATTGCCACCCCACCCGATGTGCATGCCGATTATGCCATCCGGGCCATGCGCGCAGGCAAGGCCGTTTATGTGGAAAAACCCATGGCGCTCAATGCTGCCGAATGCGCAACCATGAATCAGGTGAGTGCCGAAACCGGGATGCCACTTTTTGTAGCCTATTACCGCAGGGCTTTGCCCAATTTTGTCAAAATCAAAGCTTTGATAGATGAAAAAGTAATCGGAGACATTCGACTGGTGCAGGTGCGCATCCACAATCCACCACAAGCGGAAGAGGTAGGCGAAAATCCGCAGCCCCGCTGGAGGGTTATGCCAGAAATCTCTGGTGGTGGCCATTTTCACGACCTTGCTTCGCATCAATTGGATTACCTGGAATATCTGCTTGGTGAAATCAAATCGGTACAAGGCATGTCCAGAAACCAGGCCGGTTGGTATGCTGCCGATGATATTGTGGTTGCCAACCTGGAGTTTGTCTCCGGGATGTTGGGGTCTGGTAGCTGGTGCTTCAGCGTAAACCCCGAACAACGTACGGATGAAACCCAGATCATCGGCTCCAAGGGAAAAATCAGTTTTGCTTTTTTTAATGATGCACCGATTCGAGTGGAAACGGCGGACGGGGTAGTGGAATACCCGATTCCTTATCCCGAAAATGTGCAACAGCCTTTTATTGAAAGTATGGTACAGGAACTGCGCGGCGAGGGGAAGTGCCCCAGTATTGGTACAACGGGAGCAAGAGCAAATGCGCTGATGGATCAGATTACGGGATAGAGTAGGGGCAGGGTCGATTGGTTTTAATTTAGAACTGTTTTGGATTGGGCTGCGCCCAATCGTTTTTAATAACCGCGACGAAGCGACGGCGCGACGAAATGTGTGCTTCGCACACTTTTTCGTCGTTTTACGTCGCGCATTTGGCGCAGCCAAATGGAATCGTCGCGCCGTCGCGCCGTCGCGGTTATTAAAAAACAAGCAGCGAAGCTGCTTAAACAAATAAAAATCAGAACCAATAGACCCTGAGAGTAGGGGAGATGGGGTATTTGACACAGATTTGATGCAGATTGCTTACTCATCTGCATCAAACCTGTGCGAAATACATCTTCGCTACTGCATCGGAGCAGCTACTGGCGCAGGTACCAGGTTGCTTACCGGAGGCAGTGACTTCAGGTAAGCAAAAATAGCCTTCATGTCCTCTTCCTTCATGTTGACATAGTTTACCCAGGGCATCGGAGGCAACATCATGCGCCCTCCATCCAGTCCTTTGGCTTTTCCTTCGGTCAAGGCTTTTTTGAATTGCGCAAACGACCACTCTCCAATGCCCGTTGGATCAGGAGTAAGGTTGGCCGAATAGGTGATTCCCCAGGGGCCAACTGCCACCGTAGTCATGGAGTTGAAGAGTACCCAATTTCCCGGAGCGGTCATGCTTTTGTCGGTAATGGCCGGAATGGGCAGCTTGGCCGGGTGGCCAGAAAGCCGCAATTCAGGATCTGGAATGGGGCCTCGGTCGGTCATTTTTTTGGGCGAATGGCAATCTTCGCAACCACTGATGGTGACGAGGTATTCTCCGCGTTCAACGAGTTTGGAGGCGGTTGCTTCTTCGGGTTTTCCATCAGATTTTGGCGCTTCTTGGGCGCATTGAAAGGTCAGAAAGGCCAATGCCAGGGCTGGCAGCCAGATGAGTGATTTTTTCATGCGGTTTGGATTTTAGGGGATTTTATTGTGTTGTTCCCTCATGCATCTAAAATAGTGAATTTGTGTTGAATGGTAGTGAGGATGAAGGAAAATTTATGCTGCCTATTGCTCATAAAAATCATACTTTGAATACGGAAGATCGGGAAGTATTCCTTTAAGGTGCGCAACCATCTCTAAACGATTAGAAGAAGGGGGCACAACTTCTGTGTCCTGAATAGGATGTGCTGGTAAAATAATGATTTCCAGATCAATGTCATGGAAATGCTCAGGAAGCTGAATCATCAGTAGTCCATTTTCTGATTTTTGTATGGTACGTACTGCTTGCATTTTTTTGAGTTAACTTGGTGCAAGATGGGGATATTTTTGGGGCTTGTCAAGGTGGGTTCAGAAAGTGTTGATTTTGATATCATTTGCTGAGCAGGCTAGAAGGTCTTCTAAGGGCTCTTGGATGTCTGGTTCTTTGATGAGTTGGTCAAACTCGGCTTTGTTGATTGGCTGATAGCCTTGCTCGCGCTTCATTTCTTCCAAGTCAAAACCAGCCCGAATCGGCTTTGCCAATTGTTCAAGGATATTCTTTTCATCAGCTTGCATGGGCTTGAAAGTTTTGACTGCTCAAAATACAAAGAGGTGACATTTTCATTCAAGGCGTTGGTTGGTTGCAAACTTTTTTCATGCTGTTTGCCATTCCCATGATTTTGGTGGCGTTGCTGCCACAAGTGCGTAGTTTTTACAAAAAATCGTAGATTTATGATTACGTTTTTTTTATCCTAAAAAGTATCAACTAAACTTTTGGTGCTTTCGTGTTCTAATTCAGCTATTTTAGCCACGTGCTTTTCTATGTTTATAAATTGAAGGATTAACCAAGCCAAGCCAATAAATAGCTCGAAAAAAATAAAGGAAATGTTCCAATTAAAATTTTCCTTTATTGGTCCCACCAAAGATGCCCCCGCAATCGAACCTACGGCTCCCATGGTCATGAAAATAGTGAATTGACTGGCCGAAATGTTTTTTGAGCAACACTGCATAGCAATTGCAAAAACGCCAATTTTTGCAATTGCATTTAACAACCGATAAACAATGATGAAGCCGTATAACATATTGGTATTTTGCCAATAAACGCCCGCAAAATTCAGGGCAAGCACCAGCAGCACGATCAATAGAAAATAAATATTAATCATGCGTTTTTTGCCAAATCTTTCTATCAAATATCCACCCGCCAACATTCCGATAATGCCCCCAATGAGGTCTGCGGTGGCAAAGGCTTGTGAGTAAACTACATTAGTCCACCCCGTGATTTTTACCGCAAAAATGGGCAGTAAGTGTTCAAAAAAATTGTAAGCCCCTTGGGTAATAAACAAAAGTATGACTACTAGCAGGGAGTTACGCAACCGAAAAACGTTGAATAATGCCTTTAAAATAACCGACCAATTCGATATTTGCAGCTTCTGGGAGGTTTCCGAAGCCTTGCCTGTGGTAAAAGGTAGTATCTTCTCGCCTTTGTGTTCTCGGATTACAATTGGTACAATGGTAATAAGAGCCACCAGAAAAAACAGGGTAAGCATAGAAGCCTTAAAGCCATACTCGTTTAAGATCCAACTGCACAACACCAACGATAGCGAACTGCCCACCATTCGAGAGCCTTGCATATAGCCGTTAGCGCGGGCTTGTTGGTCGGCAGGAACTACATCTACCGCCATGGCGTCGCCAGCGGCATCTTGCATGGCTCCGAAAGAGGACACCAAAAAAGCGGCTGCCAGAAATTTATTGAGGTTGTTTAAGGGGTCGTCCACAAAGGCAAAGGCAATGATACTGAGCATTAATCCGAGATGCCCAAAAAGTACCCAGGGTCTTTTTCTTCCCATCGGCAGGTAGGTGTACCTGTCCATAAGGGGCGCAATAATAAATTTGAAAGTCCACGGAACAGAACAAGCTACGGCAAACTGACCGATTTCGCTTGGCGATTTGCCTTGCATGGCCATCCAGGCAGGTATGCCCACAAACAACATTCCTTGTGCGAGTCCTTCTGCAAAATAAAGGGCTGCAAAATTGAAATACCGCAGAAACGCACTTTCGGATAGCGTGGGGAAATTTATTTTTGCCTGCATATATTTGTCTACTTCTTAACTCAAAGGTAATTCCAATTATTGAAAAATGGCTACTTTGGTAAATTGGTCAGGGAATGGCTTTGGCACATTTGGATTCGCATTGATTTCTTGTTGCGGATAAATAAACCGTTGTGGTTTTTTGGTGCCAACAATCAGCATTATTGGCAACTGGACCACTGGCAAGGCGGCAGCCAAACGACGGTAATCGTTGAAGGCTTCGTATTGCATCAGCAAAATAATAAATCGTTGGCTGATGATTTCGTACAACATTGCCCTTTGTACCGTGGGTAAATTTGTAGGATTTGCCAACCCCAAAATACCAAAATCGTTGATAAGATAGGCATCATACCGCCTGTTGGTAGCCGAAAAAATTTTCCCGTTCAAATAGCCCGTGGCTAAGGTTGCTCTTGTTTTATTTAGTGCCACTAAAGCAGCGTTGGTATTGTCAAGTCGTGCTTCGGCTTCGGCAATAATTAACTGGTTTTCGTAATAACTAATAATTGGATGCGGAGCATCGGCCACAAAAGCACCGTCGGTTGTGTTGGGGTCTTGGCTGTTTGGGGCCGTAATTCCTACTTTTACGTAATGATTGTACAAGGCCGTTTCATTCGTTTTTAAATTAACACCATTGATACGACTCTGCATCAAAGCCCTCAAAAAAGTACCCTCAAAACCCGTATCTCCCGCACGGCTGACCCTAAAAAAATCGTAGTTTTGGTTAGTATTCTGCCCCTGACTGGTGCCGTGCGGAATGAGCGCATCGCCGTTGGTATTTTGAATACCTAGATTGGCACTGGCAATGGCTTGCTCATAGTTGTTGGTGTGCAAGTACAGCCGTGCTTTTAGGGTATTGGCCAAGGCTTTCCATTTATTCACATTTCCTTGGAAGATAAAGTCATTTGCCCCAAAAGCCAAACCAGTTGTGGCAGAGAGATTAATGATGGCTTTGTCTAAGTTAATTTGCAGGGCGGCATACACATCGGCTTGCTTATCGAAAACAGGCGTGGGAAAATCTTGGCTATTAAATGCCTGACTGTAAGGCACATCACCGTACAATGCCGTTGCTTTCGCAATCACGAGGGCTTCTAATATTTGCCCCACTCCCTTCGTCCATTTATCGCTCAGCACATCGGCTTTTGTTTGTATGAGCCGAGCTTGATTGGCTACTGGATATAGATTATTCCAACTAAAAGTTTGAGAAGACACAATGTATTGGGCAAACCCAAGGTGAGCCCGAGATAAGCCGTTCAACTCCCCCGCCCACATCGAAGCAATGCGAACATCGGTGTCTTCGTGCAGAAACGCTACACCGAGCATAGTGCCCGAAAGTAAAGTTTTCACATCTACGTCGGTTACTGCATTGGGGTTGATTTGAATGTCGTTTTCATCGAACAAGTTTTTACAGCCACTCAATAGATTGGCAGTAAACAAAATGACGATTGCGGTATAAATACGAAAGTTTTTCATTTTTTTGAACTTAGTATTTAATGAGTACAGAAAATAAAATTGATTTTGTACTCGGATTTACAAACCAATCTTGCCCTCGTGCAAGCCCCGACCCCGTTACGTTCGATTCGGGATCTACGCCCGTGTACTTGGTCCAAAGTATTAGGTTTCTACCTGTAAGAGAAAAGTCAATATTGGACAACTGGGTGTTTTTGAGAACTTTAATGTTCTTCAAAGAGTAAGAAAACGTAACTTCCCTGAGGCGAGAAGCACTGCCGTCTTCCACAAATTGCTTGTAAGATGCAGTGTTAGATGCCGACCCTCGACCCTGAAACCAAGCCTGATTTAAGGCCACTGGCCCCGCCCCAAAATCTTTTATTTGCCCTTGAAAAGACGTACCTGCCGCAATCGTACGTCCGTTTACGTCTTTCAAACCGCCTTCGGGTGCCGTTGCCGTGCTACCAACATCGGCGTGAGTGCCGAAAGAATAGAGCGAACCCCTTGTGCCGTTAAAAAAATCGTTGCCTTGCACCCTGTCAAATAGCACAAATAAAGAAAGTGCTTTGTAAGAAAACGTACTGCCCAAACTACCCCGCCAATCGGGGTTTGGGTCGCCGATAACCTCAACGCCCGTGCCAGCTTGTGGGAAACCGTTGGCATCTAAAACGTATTTACCCGTTTCGTTTTTCAAGAAATCGGTTGAAAGAAAAACCCCAAAAGGCTGACCAGCAATGAGCGAAGAATTTTGAATAAAACTGTCGAATATTGTATATGAATTTACCCCCGCCAGGGACGTTACCCTATTTCTGTTTTTGGAAAAGTTGGCCGAGATGTTCCACTTAAAATTGCGTTTTCTTAATACATCGGCGTTCAGTTCTAATTCAATCCCGTTGTTTTTTAACTCTGCCGCATTGCTATTGAAAGTGGTAAAGCCCGTGGAAGCGGGTAAACTGATGGGCAAAATAACATCTTTGGTGCGGTTGCTGTATACCGTGGCCGAAAAACTAACTCGGTTTTTCAGGAAACGTAAATCAACGCCTAACTCGGTTTCGGTTTTTATTTCAGGACGCAAAAATGCGTTGCCCGAGGTGGTACTCCGCACGTAGCCGCCGTTATAAATTGGGCTAATGCCCGATAAACCACTCGAAAACGCATCGCCGTAAGCGGCGGCATTGAAGTTATTGAAATTTTGGTAAGGCTGCGGCTGTATGCCCACTTGCCCCCAAGCCAAGCGGAGTTTGCCGAAGCTAAAAACTGAATTATCATCGAAGTATTTTAACTGGCTAAATTGCCAAGCCACCGCCGCCGATGGAAAGAAAAAGCTGTTTTTTGTATTGGTTCCGAAAGTAGATGCCGCCTCGTTTCGGCCTGTAAAAGTAAAAAACAGCATGTTGTAGGCTTCCAAATCGGCCTGTGCATAAAATCCGTAGGTGCGGTTTAAAGAACTAAAATTGTTGGCAGACAGATTACTGTTCACCGCGTTAGTTAAAATGTTGGGGGCATCGGCAATGATAAAATTGGTAATACTGCTCGACAAACTGGCTCGCCTGCGGCTGTTGTAATTGAAACCCACCAACAAAGAGCCGTCAATATTATTGCCAAGTGATTTTTTGGCGACTGCAAACAAATCGGTGTTAAACTGCTTTTCCGACACCCAATTTTTAGAAAGAGCCCCCTTTGGAAAATTGGCAGAATTACGGGCAAAGCGCTCTAATCGGTTGTCGTTGAAATTATCAATTCCAAACCGAGCGGTGGCAGTCAGCCAATTTACGGGAGCAGCGTCAAATTGCACGTTACCAATTAATCTATCTACATCGCTGGTGTTGTTGTTGTAAATAATATTCCAATTTGGGTTGGCGTAAATCGTACTCAGTTCTCTTCCCAACGGGTTCCGGTACGACACGTGAGCATTGGGAAACACTTGGCCAGTGGGGTCGGTATAAACACCATCGTAAAAATCGTTGTTAAAATCGGCGGGGGTGCGTAGGCTACTCAGCAAAATTCCGTCGGCATTGTCGCCTTCTTGCGCCCTGCTGGAATTTATTTTGGTGTAGGCTACATTTGCACTGGCCGTAAACCAGTCGGTAAATTGGCTCGTTACGTTTACCCTCGCTGTTTTGCGTTTGTAGTCACTAAAATTTTTAACAACGCCTTGTTGGTTCAAATCGCCGTAACTGATAAGAAAGGTAGATTTTTCGTTTCCCCCACTCACGTTCAAGGTATTATCAGAGAAATAGCCCGTTTGAAAAGCATCTTTTGTGTGGTCGAAAACATCTCGGGAATTCTTACCACCATGCGGATTGGCCGCCGTGCCAGGGGCAATGGCATATCTGTTGGTACCATCCGCCAGCGTTACAAACCCTTGATAGCCTGGGGCAGTTAGATTGGTAATAAATTGGTCTGCACCGCCGGCCCTGTCAGCAATTAAATCGCCAAAATTAGAGCGATTACCCTGTGCATAAAGCCCATTAGAACCCTGTCCATACTGCGTCTGCAAAGCGTGTATTTTATTTACACGGTCAAAGGATACGGTAGATTTAAGTGATACATTTAATTTGCCGTCGGTACGTTTGCCCTTTTTTGTGGTAATAACAATAACGCCATTGGCCGCCCTCGAACCCCAAAGCGCCGCCGCTGATGCGCCTTTGAGGACTTCCACCCGCTCAATATCTTCGGGGTTAATATCGTTGATACGAGATTGTTGAATAATACCATTGCTACGGGCGGCCCCAATATTATCGGTAGAATTACTCACTGGCATTCCATCAACAATAAAAAGTGGTTGGGCATTTCCGTTGATGGTATTCTGCCCTCTTATTTGAATGTACGAACCCGCGCCTGGGTCTCCACCGCTTCGGGTTATCAACACGCCAGCGACCTTTCCACTCAACCCGTTCAACACGCCCGTTTCGCCCGATTGGGCGATGCTGTTGCCTTTAAGGGTAGTTATTGACGAAGCAAATTTATCCCGCTCGCCTTTTAAACCCAATGCGGTAACGATGACAGATTCAAACTGCACAACATCATCTATAAGAATTACGTTGATTATTGATCTTCCTTCGATTTTTTCCTCTACTGTTTTCATACCAACAAAAGAAAACATCAATGTTGAAGCAGTTGCAGGAATGTTCAAAGTGTATTTTCCAGTTTTGTCTGTTGAAGTACCTACATTAGTTCCTTTTACATTTACTGTGGCACCAAGTAAGGCTTTAGAGCTATCGGTAAAAGTAACTATTCCACTAATTTGCTTATTTTGGGCTAAAACAAATTGACTCCAAAAAAACAGCGTGAGTATTGGTAGAAGTAATCTTATATTCATTAGGAGGAAACTTTGCCTTTTACAAGGCTTGATCGTTTGAAGTATCTTATTCTACACAAACCTCAAAAACAAAAATTTGTTCATTTTAAAAAATCGGTACTGAACGGCTATTGTACGCTAACTGGCTTTGGTCTAATGGATAATAATTCTTTAATATTCAGTTGTTTATTGATTAATCACTGCGCCATTGCGGGGGCTCGATGCTGATATTTTCGTTCAAAAAGTGGGACACCGGGATTGATTAAGATTTTTAATGCATGGTTTGGCCGGGTATAATTCATGACCTGAGCAACAAAATCGATGTGGGCATCATGGTACATCGCTTTTTTAGAATGGCATAAAGTCTTTCGAATCAGTCGGGCGTCATCCTTTCGAAATTTACCATTTCGGCTCTCTACATATACCGTGTTGATTGTTTTACAGCGTTGAGCATCTTGTAATAACTCAAGTATTTTCAATTCATCCCCCAACACTATGCGCGTACTGACTTCTTCAAGCCGTCCTTTCTTGTCTCACTTTTTATGCACTTGGGCGTGGCGCAAATCTGGATTAACTACCTGTATGGGATTCGGTTTTCGGCCTCTTCCTTTGTATGGAACCTGCTCATAGCTGCAATAATTATCCACCAAGGCTTGCTCACAAAACCAACAATCAGAGCAAAAATAAGGTGCCGATCCATCGCTCTGCCTTTTCAAATCACAGATAAATTCCGTTACTTCTTCCAACGTTCTCTTGCTTTGATGCGTACTGTGAATGTAGGAACTATCCGGCAAAACTCCCACAAAAGACCATCTATCGCCCTTATTGTTATACACTTGGTCACAAAGTAACTCCTCAGTTATGTCCGTCTCCGTCAAGTTTTCGTTTTTTTCTAATGAAAGACCAGAATTCATCTATTTGGACCTGTTCCAGATGCATATCCTGTTTCATGTAAGCGCTCAGCCCTTTCACCTGCCTGGACGCAAAGATGATCCAGGAACGAATACTGTCGCCCGTCACTCCTCTTTCCCGGCATACCGCATTAACCCCCATCCCACTGGCGAGCATGCCTAAAACCCGAACAATTTTATCCATCGGCGTATGGAGACCAAAAAATAGTGTACCCTTCCGTGCCGAAAAAATCTGCTTGCACTTATTACAGTGCAAGCAGATTTTTTTTCCGGTTTTTTGTCTTGATATTGCCCCCACCAACTTCACCATAGTGCCTGCAAATTGGGTTATCGCAGTACTGGTGCTCTCGGAAATATGAAAATTCTGTGTCTGTCATAGTGCCTCAAAAATAGCCTACTTTTGACGTTCAGTATCAAAAATGTTACCTCTGCTTATTTTATCAGAGTGAAATGCCTACGCCAACTCCACCCTCACCTTCACATTCACCTCATCCGGCAAATCCAGCACCTCTCCATCCGTCACCCCAGCTACCAAATCCAGCCTCACCGCCAGTACCTCATCGCTGATGTA